>JAGRNC010000375.1 GCA_020440935.1 Leptospiraceae bacterium
CTTCGTTATTTTCGATCTCAGAAGAATACACTCCCGATATACTACGAATCACTGCCTTGTATCGTCCAAAGACTTTTTCCATGGCCTCGGAAATTTCCCCCAGACTGGCGCGCTTGCGCGCGGCCTGTACGGCCAGATCCAGCAGATTTCCCGCTCCCGATTCGGCGCATTTGGTGATGGCTTCCAGAGCGGCCTGACACTCGCCATCATTTCGTTCCCGGCGCAGTTTTTCCAGGCGCTCGATTTGAGATTTGCGCACCGCCGTATTGTCGATATCCAGAATTTCCAGGGGATCATGGGCTGTACTCTTGAATCGATTGATCCCTACGATTACATCACGACCCGAATCGATCCTGGCTTGCTTTCGCGCAGCAGCTTCTTCGATGCGCATTTTGGGTAATCCCGTTTCAATGGCTTTCGAAATGCCTCCCAGATCTTCCACTTCCTGGATCAACTTCCAGGCGCGACGAGCCAGCAAATTGGTAAGAGTTTCTACGTAGTAGCTACCGGCCCAGGGATCGACGGCCCGGGTAATATCGGTTTCGTCCTGGAGGAAAAGCTGTGTGTTTCGCGCAATTCGGGCGGAGAAATCTGTGGGAAGCGCAATGGCTTCGTCCAGTGCATTTGTGTGCAAGGATTGGGTATGTCCCAGAGCGGCCGAAAGGGCTTCCACGCACGTTCGCGCAACATTGTTGTATGGATCCTGCTCGGTCAGACTCCAGCCCGAAGTCTGGCAATGGGTCCGTAGCGCCATGGATTTTGGATTTTTGGGATCAAACTGCTTCACCAGTTTTGACCAGAGCATACGACCGGCGCGCATCTTTGCAATCTCCATGAACTGGTTCATACCGATGGCCCAGAAGAATGAGATACGCGGAGCAAAGTCATCGACCGATAGACCTGCCTGCATGCCCGTACGAAGGTATTCCAATCCATCGGCAAGTGTGTAGGCCAGTTCCAGGTCGGCTGTGGCTCCCGCTTCCTGCATATGGTATCCAGATACACTGATCGAGTTAAACTTTGGCATGTTCTTCGATGTGTATGCGAAGATATCTGCGATGATCTTCATGGAGGGCCCGGGCGGATAGATGTAGGTATTTCGCACCATGAATTCTTTTAGAATATCATTCTGAATGGTCCCGGTAAGCTTTTCGGGCGGTACCCCCTGCTCTTCGCCTGCGACTATGAAGAATGCAAGAATGGGTATGACAGCCCCATTCATAGTCATAGAAACCGATACATTTTCCAGGGGAATCTGGTTAAACAGCACCTGCATATCGAGAATGCTATCTATGGCCACTCCGGCCTTTCCCACATCGCCCACTACCCGCGGATGATCTGAATCGTAACCCCGGTGGGTGGCCAGATCGAAGGCAACGCTCAATCCCTTTTGTCCGGCGGCCAGGTTTCTGCGGTAGAATGCATTGGACTCCTCAGCTGTGGAAAAACCGGCATACTGGCGAATGGTCCAGGGCCTGGTTACATACATGGTAGAATAAGGACCGCGAAGATAGGGAGCAATGCCCGCGCCAAAGCCCAGATGCTCCAAGCTTTCCAGGGCATCGGTTCCGTAAGCGGACTGCACCGGTATTCCTTCCGGAGTGTTCATGGCCACGTTCGTATCGGCCTTGCCCGATACTCCGCTTTTGTTTATGGGAACGTACTGTAATTTGCTAAAATCGAGTGTCATGATACCTTCTCCCGGGCCGAATTAACTTCGGCTCACCTCAACGCTGGAACCCAGAATTCGCTTTTGCAGATCCACCAGGGTTGCATAAACGTTGGATTTCAGGTGTATAAATTCTGCGATACCTTTGCTCAAAAGTTCGTCCTTCTCGGCGGGATTGCCGGCGATGAGCACAGGAATATCCTTATTCTTTGCAATGGGCAAGATTGCCTCGGCCAGAGCTCCGTATTCTTCGTCGCTTGAACAGAGTACCAATCCCAGAATGTGATTCTCTTCGGCGAATCGCTTCTTAAGATACTCGGTGGCTTCCGAAACTTCGCCCAGCGAACCAGGGTCCTCTACTAGAAATCCCGCGCACCCCAGGAAATTCTGCGCAAAGGCCGCCCTTGCGCGCTGCATGGTAAGCTTTCCGGCTGGGATTAGAAGGATCTCGGGTCGAAAACCCATGGTTGAACTAATGGTTTGCAGATGAATCCGTAGATTCTCAAATCCGGACGATGCCCGGGCCAAACGCAGGCCAGCGGAATCCTTTTGCTCCGGAACTCCTTCGCTCCAGGCGCCTTTGTATGGATCGAATCTTCGCGTAGCCACTTGCTCGCCCATGGAAGGGTATTGATTCACCCCCACGTATACCGATTTGCGGCTTCCCACCTTTTCTAGCGATGCATCCAGTTGCTCCGATAACCTTTTCTTCATTTCGCCGGATTGCAACGCCTCCAGAAATCCGCCGCGGGATTGCCAGGCTTGAAACTCCTCCAGCGCCCGACGCGCCAGGGAGTCTGTGAGATTCTCAAGATAATAGGAGCCGGCTCCCGGATCCGCCACTTGCTGCAGGTAGCTTTCATGGCGAATTAGATTCTGAATGTTTCGCGCCATTCTACGCGAAAAGGCATCCTCGCCATCGGTTATCAGGTTAAAAGGATGCACGGTATGACGCTGGCTTCCTCCAAGAACGGCGCTTATGGATTGCGTTGTTGCACGAAGGAGGTTTGTATAAGGATCGAGGGCGCTAATTTCAAATAACGAGGTCTCGGTGGATTGGTACAACGCTGCCGCTTTCTTCCAGGGCTCTTCGTCGCCTTCCATGGGCTTGCCGGCAAAGAATGCGGCAATTTGAGACCATAGATAGCGAGTGGCGCGAAGCGTGGCGATCTCAGGAAAGAAACTGGAAGAGATTCCATGCCGTACATGGATGGCGCCCAGGCTTTGTTCCAGGCTCAGCCCGCGGCCAAGCAATTCAGAAACATAGTACGCTGCACTGGAAAGTATTAATGCAATAGATGTGGGATGGTCTGCGCCAGCACAAATGAATCGATCCCCTCGAACGCAGAATACAGCGACGGAGTTTTTCTTTATGATTTCGGCGGCGCTGTCCAGATCGGCGGCCAGTGAGGAGGCGCCTTCAACGCTGTAGCCGTTTTCTGCCAGTTCGCCCAGTGGATCGCAACCAGGACGAACGTTGCTACCGGCACTTCCCAGTATGTCAGCCCAGGGCTTTAGCGGTCCTCGAATATCGAGAAAGCAAGGCCCCTTAATCTTCTGGAGCATCTCTTTTGCCAGTCCCAGTTGTTTTTCGCCGGCAATCAGTCGCACACTTCCGAGCTCGTGGTCCTGGAACTCCTGGAGCAGGGAGTCCAGCGCGTCGGAGTCTACGAAGCGTAAGTCCACAGTCTGCTCGGTAAGCCAGGCATTTCCATTGGCCTCGATTCCTCGCAGATAGGGAAAGCTACCCGGCAGCT
>JAGRNC010000376.1 GCA_020440935.1 Leptospiraceae bacterium
CAGATTCTGCGGATCTTCAAGCTCCGGCAGATCATAAGGATTATCTTTCTTTTTGCGCGTTAGAATGGCCGGACGGTGCGTGGCAAGAACCTCACCAAAAAATGTGCGCGATAGAGGAATGGAAGCTCTAATGGGAAAATCAGGAATGTTACGACTGTAGAAACGCTCCAGCAAATCCTCTTCCAGCAGCGTAAATATGCTCAGACGCTGCACTTTGTAGGCCGAGAATACCTGACGGTCAAGAATGGAGAGTTTCTCTTCGAATGAGTCAGATTCGCTGAGCGAACGCGCGGCGCTGGCCAGCAGATATCCAGCTTCTCGGGAGTTCTTCTCTCTGGTTAGCGCCTTGTCGAGATCATCTTTGAGCTGCAGCTCTCGATTTCCTGCAGCTTCCAGTTCTTTCATTCGTTGGTCCAGGGAATCACGGAGCCTTGCTTCCTGTTGTTTCAGCGATTGGATTGATTCATCGCGATTGACAATGGCCGCGTTCAGATCAGAAATATTGCTTTCCAGTCCTCTTATATCTCGCGTCAATCGGGCCTCCTGTTCTTTCCGGGCGCCGATTTCTTTGCGCAGACGTTCCTCGCTTTGATGGCCTTCGCGGATCGATTGGTTTTTCTCGGCGATGAGGTTTTCCAGCTTTGCGCTTTCCTTGCGAAGATCTTCTACAAGTTTGTTTAATGCTGCTATCTCTTCGGTCTTTTCCTGGATGGTCTGCTTGCGCGCGGAAACCTCCACCTGCAAATCGTGCTTTTCCTGGTTCAGACGATTCCGTTCCTGGGTGACAATGCGCAGTTCCTGTTGCGTCTGCTCCAATTCCGAGCGAGTTTTTTGCAGATCCTGTGTGGTGTTGCGCAGATCGCGTTCCAGTTCGTTTTTGATCCGGTCGCGCTCTGACTCCAGACCCAGGATCTCATCCTGGTGCTGTTTCTCTGTGGCCGCAATGCTCTGCTTCAGAGAGTCGATTTCGCCGGAGAGATTGTTCCGCTGCAATTCCAGTTCGTGAATGCGATCCTCTCTTGCAGACAGGGTATTGTTTAATTCCGAGATGGAATGGTCCCTTTCTGCGATTTCCGCTCTGGCGGCGGCTATGTTTTCGCCATATTCGGAATCCTTTTCTTCGATGGTCTGATTGAGACGATCGATGGTTTCCTGGCGTTGTTTCACTTCTTTCTGGAGCTGATCTTTGTTTCTGGAATGTTCCTCTTTTTCGCGCGCCAGGTTTCCGCTAATTTGATCGTAGAGGTTCTTTAATTTGTATGCTTCCTCTCGAAGGGCGGTCTCATTTTGTTGTGAGCTTCTGTAAAGTTGCTCATACTTTTCGGAGGACTCCTTCTCCCTTTCCTCGGATTCTAGCTGCATTGTGGCAATGCGATCTTCATAATCGGCGGTGAGCTTCTTTATTTGTTCGGCCGATTCATGCTCAATTTGGGCTACCTGACGCTCTGCGTTTTCTCGGGTTTGGCGCAGCTGCGCTTCTAGCTCCGCGCGCAATTTCTGCAATTCCTGGTTCTTTGTGTTGGTCAGCGCTTCTAAGTCGCCAGTGCGTCTTTCCTCGGCCTCTTGCAGAGCCTGGGCTTTTTCGTTTTCGATTTGTTCGATCCGCGCATTCTTTTCGCTGGTCAGTTCTGCGATGGCCTCATCCCGGTCCGATTGCGCTTTGCTCAACGCATCGTTCTTTTCCTGGATGAGCGCCTGGATTCGATTGTCTTTTTCTGTACGGAGGGAAGTAATCTTTTGCTCGGAGTCGTTCTTTTGTTCTTCGATCAGCTTTTCGTATGTTTCGGTCTGCTCGGCGACTTCTTTTTCCAGCCGCTTTCGGGTTGCCTGTTCGGCCTCCAGGTTGCGATTCGTCTCTGCTAGAAGTGCATTTGCGGAATCCAGGGAGTTTTCCAGCTCATCTCTTTGCGAGGTCAGTCTTGAAATATCGGCTTCTTGCCGATGGATCAAGTCCATGGACTCATTTTCGCTATCTTCAAGCTTCTTGATAAGCTCTGCTTTTTCGCTGGCAATCTTTTGCTCTTTCTTCTCCAGCGATGCGGACAACTCCTGGACTTTTTCTTCCAGGCTCTTTTTCTGTGCATCGGTCTGCTGCAAGCGGCTTTGTTGTTCGCTCAGTTCTTGATTTAGAGATTGTATGGAATTGTTGCGTTCGGCAAGCTCATCCTGCAACGAAGCCGTCCTCTGTTCGGACTTTTCTTTTTCCGATGTGGCGGATTGCAGACTGGCTCGCATTTCAGCCAGTTCATTGCGCGCTGTGTTTAGCTCCGCATCCAGTTGGTTGGATTGCTCGGACTTTTCTTCGAGGGTTTGCCTGGTTTCGTTTAGTTCATCTGTAAGTTGTTGGATTCGCTTCTTCTCTGCGGCGATTTCCTTATTCAATTCCTCGCGGAGCGTCGCCTTTTCTCGATCCAATTTTGAGTCGAATTCGGCGGAAGTCTTTTCGAGCTCCGATTCCCGGGCGGCCAGGTTCTTGCGGGAATCATCGAGCTCCTTTTCCAGCGCAGCGATGGCCGATTCCTTATCGGCCTGCATTTGGGCACGCTGCGATTCCAGCTTTTCATCGAGAAGTCTGGAATGCTCCGCCGTTAGTTCCTCTTCTTTTTTCTGCAGCGAATCGGTCTTCTCTGCGATCAGCTTTTGTTCCAGCTCTTTTCGTTTCTGTTGATTGGAGGATTTTTCATCCTGGATGTTCTTCTCAAGATTTTCGATCCGATTCTTTAGCGTCTGCTCTGCATCTCTGGTCTTTTCCAGATCGGATTCGGCGGATTTGAGTTTCTTTTCTGTAGTCTTGAGCTGGCTGCCCGCGTTATCGGCTTTTCGCTTGAATAGATTATTGAGGAAAAACGACTGAAAGATGCGTAGTGCATCCAGATCAGCCTTCACGAAATTGCTGGAGTTCCGCAGAATGACAATATATCCCTCGGGAGAATTGCTGGTTTCGGGCGTAGGAAGGCTTAGCGCATATTCGTTACCTTCGGAAAGAACTGGCTGATTATTCTGCCATTCCAGGGATAGATGCGACGAGCGAAATGCTCCTGCCGAAGTGAATCCAGTGTCGCCTATGTCTGGACCTTCGGCGCCGGAAGTAATCCAGGTATTGTTCCCGGAGGCTGCCGCAAAAAGAGCAAAGGACTTTCCCCTGGCTTCAATGAATAATAGCGCCTCAGCTTCGATAACCTGGAGTGCGCGAAGAATCCGCTGTAGCGCTTTACCGTCATCCGATTCTTGTAGTACCTTGAGCCATTCTTTGCTCAAATCGGCCAGCGGATCCACCTGACTTGCTGTGCTGCGGCTCTTGCTGGCGGGGGGAGCGGATTTCTTTGTAACAGTCTTCTTTACGCTGGAGGGAGCTGATTTTTTAGTCGCTTTCTTTTTTGCTGCGGGCGCGGACTTCTTTGCTGCCGCCGGCTTCTTTTTTGCCG
>JAGRNC010000377.1 GCA_020440935.1 Leptospiraceae bacterium
CCGGGGATAGGCGCTGAAGCCAGCAATAATCATTTTTGGCTTATGCTCTTTGGCCAGGGAACGAAGCTGATCATAATCAATGCGATGGTCGTCCTGGCGAACGCCGTAGGCTACCGGATTGTAAATGCGCCCGGAGAAATTAACTTTGGAGCCATGAGTAAGGTGGCCTCCGTGCGCCAGATCCATACCCAGAAATGTATCTCCAGGCTCAAGAGCTGCCAGAAATACGGCCATGTTGGCCTGCGCGCCCGAATGAGGCTGCACGTTTGCATACTGCGCGCCAAATAGTTTTTTTGCGCGATCAATCGCCAGATCTTCAATGATGTCTGCGTTTTCGCATCCGTTATAATAGCGTTTTCCGGGATATCCCTCGGCGTATTTGTTGGTAAGTGTGGATGTGTATGCTTCCAGCACGGATTTGCTTACGAAGTTTTCCGAAGCGATCATTTCCAGGTTATTCTGTTGCCGTTCGTCTTCCTGCACCAGGGCGGCATAGACCTCGGAATCGGTATTTTTTAGATAATTTTTTAGCATTCGCGTCTCCTGTATATTTAGGGGCTCTTCATAGCCGTGCGCCGGATTCCCTGCGCCGTTCCTTGCATTTTACCTTGCATAATCCATTCGGGGCATCCGTACCGTTCGCGGACAAGAGCTCGCGCCCGAGCATAAATAGCCTTGCGATCGCCTTGCGGCACAAGGCCGTCCGATTTCCGATTAACCAGTTCGGAAATCTCTGATACGAGATAATTGTAGAACGATGATAAATCAAAATGATCTGGCAATGAGCCCAGGAAAGACTCGTGGGTCCTTCCTTTTCGATAATCTGGCTCTTCCGGAGGATGCGCCAGATATCTACTTATAAATGGAATGAGGTCCGATCGCGTCAACAAAGTTCCATGGTGCGAAATCATCCCTGCCTTGCGAAACTGCGCATTACCCGAGACTTTCCGCGCCACTCCCTCCGAATCAATCACAAGATCAGATAGACCCAGCTGTCGGGCTTCCACTCCCTGCGCTTTAAGGCCGCGAATAATACATCCCAGAAATACCTGATAGGATTTTCGAAGGGAGAATAAATCGGGAAAATGCTCCAGCGAAAGAGTAATGGTGTAGTTTAGATTACCCGGTCCGTGCAGTACGGTGCCGCCCCCGGAAGCGCGCCTGCACAGCAACGGACGCGCGCTCCATATTTCTTTTTTCTGGCTTACCTGGAACCGCTCGATATATTCGGGCACCAGATTCTTTTCTACATTGCAGGTCCGGCCAAGTATAATGGAGTACGGATTTGTCCAGAATCGAACGATGGCCCGCACTGGAGGTCCCTGACGCGGGCCCTTTCCAAAGTGTAAAGCCACAGCTTCGTCCAGAGCAAGGGAAAAGTACGGGTTGCGAGGTTTCAGATCCGGAAGTTCGAGGAACATCAGCGAATCCTCTTCTTGATAACGAGGGTGGTGCCTACCTCGCCGCTCTGATCAAAGTAATGATAGTCCGATAGGTGCGAAATCAAATAAATCCCCAGACCAGTTTCGCGATAATCGCTAAGATCGCGGGCTAAATCCTGGCCCACAGGGGAACGGCGACCCAGGTCTTTGAAACGCATCTCCAGATATGTGCGGTAAAACAACATTTCAATAAATACAGGCCGGTCGGTGCGGTTTTCGTAGGCATGGCGAATGATATTCGCCACCGCTTCTCCGGTGAGCACTTTCATATCGAAAGCGGCCGGCCGGGTGAAACCCGAATTCATGCATGCATCATATACAAACTGCCGGATTTGTGCAACAAAGCGCGGATGCGAAGGGAACTGCAGTCGCAGCGTTTCGGCCGGCTTTTGCGATTCCTGACTTTGCATCTACCTTTCATTCGCGAATGGATTTATCCGGCGCCTACAGCCTGCATTTTGGCCTTCTTCTTGCGTTCATTTGGATCCAGATATTTTTTCCGGATTCGCAAAGAAGACGGCGTTACTTCCAGAAGCTCATCGTCATCGATGAATTCCAGGCATTGCTCCAGAGTCATCAGCTTGGGTGGCGTCAATCGAACTGCTTCGTCCGATCCGCTGGCCCGCACGTTCGTAAGCTTCTTCTCTTTGCATGGATTCACTTCGAGGTCGTTTTCACGGCTGCATTGTCCAATCACCATGCCCTGATAGACTCCGGTGCCGGGCTCAATAAAGAGAGTTCCACGCTCCTGAATACTAAAAAGTGCAAATGGAATGGCGCTTCCCATCTCTGTGGAAACCAGAGCTCCGTTTTTTCGGCCAGGAATGGGCCCGGCAAAGGCATCGTAATGCGAATAGCGCGATGTCATGGCCGCGCTTCCCCGGCTTTCAGAGATCAAAAAGCTTCTAAATCCAATGAGTCCGCGCGTAGGAATCGTATACTGAACGCGGGTGGTGCCATGGGATGAAGTTTCCATGGAGGTCATTTCCCCTTTTCGGCGGTTTAGCTCCTGGATAATGGTTCCGCTGTATTCCTCGGGAACGTCAATGATAACGGTTTCGTACGGTTCCAGCTTGGCTCCGGATTCGCCTTTTTTAAAGATCACTTCCGGTCGGGACACCTGCAATTCATAGCCCTCGCGGCGCATGGTTTCTACAAGCACGGAAAGATGAAGGTCTCCGCGCCCTTGAACCTGGAATCGGTCCTTACGTTCTGGGTCTTCAAAGACCCGCATGGCCACATTGGTCTGAATTTCTTTGAATAAACGCTCGGAGATCTGTCGCGTGGTAACGAATTTTCCTTCGCGACCGGCCATAGGCGAATCGTTTACCAGAAAAAACATACTTACAGTGGGATCATCCACTGTAATCGGAGGACGCGGATCGTTTACGCCTTCAGCGCAGATTGTATCTCCAATTCCAGAATCTTCGATTCCAGTAATGGCTACAATATCGCCAGCTTCCGCCTGCGTTACCTCGATTCTACCAAGCCCGGCAAAGCCGTACATTTTGGTCACCTTTCCGGTGGATGTACCATCTTTTCCAATAAAGGTAACGCTCTGGCCCTTGGAAATTCTTCCTTTAAACACACGCCCAATGCCCATACGACCCATGTAATCGTCGTAGTCCAGGTTCATGATCTGGAATTGAAGCGGGTCTTCCGGGTTTCCGGATGCTGCAGGCACATGTTTTAGAATTAGATCGAGTAAGGGAGCGAGATCATTGTCCTCTTTGCCGGCCTTTTCCAGCTCCATCGAGGCAAATCCATTCTTTGCGCTTGCGTAAACGATAGGAAAGTCCATTTGCTCGGCGCTGGCGCCCAGTTCATCGAATAGATCGAATACTTTATCGATTACCGAATCGGGATCGGCAAATTCGCGGTCAATTTTGTTGATTACCAGGATGGGTCGGTGGCCCATGCGGAGGCTTTTATCCAGGACAAATCGAGTTTGCGGCATGGGGCCGTCCACTGCA
>JAGRNC010000378.1 GCA_020440935.1 Leptospiraceae bacterium
TAAATCTGTGTCGCGCGTGGGGGGAAAAGCCCAGGCCCATGCATTTCGACGCATTGCTGGCGACTTAAAGCTTTCCTATGCCCAATTTGAGGAGTTGGAGTCCTTCTCCCGATTTGGTGGCCACATGGATGAACGTACCAAAAAGGTAATCGAGCATGGACGCCGGATTCGCGAATGCTTGAAGCAGGCCGAGTTTGATCCGCAGACCGTGCTGGAACAGATTATTGTGCTTTTGGCTCTGGGGGCGGGACTCCTGGATGCTATCGATCTGGAAAGAATTCCCGATGCAGAACAGGCCTTGCGAAGGATTATTCATACCATCTCCCCCAATATTGTATCGTCGCTTACCGACCAGGGAACCCTTTCGGAAAGCGCTGAAAAGCAGATCCTCCAGCTCAGTCGCCAGGCTTTGGCTCCATTTATCGGACAAGGCGAAGAGAAGCCCGATACTCGGAATTCGGCCGATGGTACAGCTACAAGAGGGGCATCCCGGGCATTACCCGTTTCTCGTTCTTCGGGAAGGGAGACAGAAGTTCAGCCATGAGCGAATCCACCTTAGCGATTCATCGTAAGATAGAAGATGCCAGAGAACTGCAGTCTGTTGTCCGCGCCATGAAGGCCGTGGCGGCCTCCAGCATCGGTCAATTTGAACAGGCCACCGCGGCGCTGCTCGATTATTACCGAACGGTGGAAATTGCCCTGGGCGCCAGCCTGCGTTTATTTGGCGCGGATTCCTATCGCCAGATTGCAAACTACTCAAATCGGGGGCAAAGAGCTGCTATCGTCTTTGGCTCTGACCAGGGCCTGGTGGGTCAGTTCAATGAAGTTGTTGCCGGTTTCGCCCATGAATCCATGGGAACAGATTGGCTTGTGTGGTCGGTGGGCGAACGGGTGGAGCCCGCCCTCCGAGAATTCGGAGCGCAAACTGTTCAATTTCATTCGGTTCCTACCTCGGTGGAGGGGATCGCGCCGCTGGTTACAAAACTACTGCGCGAAACAGAGCCTCTGATGGGGCACAGTATTTCGGAGCTGTTTTTGATTGGTAACCGACCCATGGATGCCAGTTACGGACCGAAGATTGAGCGCATTCTACCACTGGATGCTCAATGGATCAAAGATAGGAGCGAACTTCGATGGCCTACAGCGATACCGCCAGAATCCATAGGTGGACCGGGCGGGTTGCCCTACTTAATTCGCGAGTATTTGTTTGTTTCTATTTACAGGGCCTGCGCCGAAAGTATGGCCAGCGAAAACGCAAGCCGTCTGGCGGCCATGCATCGCGCCGAGAAGAACATCCAGGATTTGATGGAGGATCTTACCCGCAGATACCACCGACAGCGGCAACGCAAAATCGATGAAGAGCTGTTTGATGTAGTGGCCGGCTTTGAGCAATTCAGGGAGCACGGGCCCACAGATTCATCGGCAAAATAGAGAACCATACTCCGGCCGTGCGCAGGGAGTGCGGCAAGGAGTCCTGACCGGAATGCAGTTGACCGATTCCGGGAAAGCGCTTAGCAATGAGTAATGATGAAACGAACAATATCAATGATTGCAATTCTTATAGTGGCTGCCTTTGCTACACATTGCAGCAGTATGCTGGATGCCGTGGAGCGCGGCGACCTGGCAGTAGTTCAGCATATGGTGCAGAGCGGCGAGTCCATCAATGAGACCCAGAGCTGCACTGCACCTTTGATTTATGCTGCTGAAAAAGGTCAGATCGACATTGTAAAGTATATGCTAGAACAGGGAGCGGATCCAAACATTCGAGCGCCGGAATGTATTAAACGGAATCCTTACTTTGGCCCAATTCGCTATTCGGGACAAACGGCCCTGTATTGGACGGACGATATTGAAGTGACCCGGCTTCTTCTCAAAAGCGGGGCAAATCCGAACCTGGCCGGTACCGAAGAATTTCAGGGTGGTAGCGTGGGCACAGACATTCCCCTCCAGAAGGCGGTGTATCCGAATCAGGACTATGAAATGGCTGCTTTGTTGGTTCGATCCGGCGCCAATCCCAATATCTATGAGGCCGCAGACGGGAAGAATAAATTGCTTTCCTATCTGGATAAGCTCTACACCAAGAAGCCTGCACTGGCGCAGAAGATGCGAGCGCTTCTAATCTCCCATGGCGCCCATGATTTGAATGTGAGCGAGGCGGCCCAGAAAGCAACCCAGGGGACCGTGCACAAATCCTATAGAAATATATTCACGGGACAGGTGACTACAATGGACGATGCTATGGCAGAAAGGTTGTATTCGAATCCCGGTTCTGTGGTGCCTATTACCTATGATGCCGGGCAGCAAATGTACTTACATAATCTGCACTTTGTCTGGACCGACAATGGGCAGAATCTATATGAATATTACATCTTGCGGAATATGTATCTGAGTAAGAAATAGGGTTCGCAAGAGGGAACTCTCCAAAGTGTCAGTGCTTCATCGCGGGGCACTGACATATTTCACGGCTGCGGACAACTCCAGGCCATCCGTTACGGATCGATTGGTCCAATTCGCGATTAGGTATTATCCCGATGCGAACGCACGGTTTCAATCATCGCCTGAACATTCTCCAGCGGAGTGGACGGATGAATGCCATGGCCCAGATTAAAAATATGTTTGCGGCCTGCGAATCGTGAGATGTTCTTTCTTGTCTCTCGGATGACTCGTTCGCGATCGCCATACAGCACAAGCGGATCCATGCATCCCTGCACCGCTATGCTGGAGTCAATGGCGTCGATGTCCCTTTGTTCGGTGCGCCAATCCAGGCTGATGCCGTCGGGCTTCATGGCGGCAATGCGACCTACCAGATGCGAAGAGTTGCCTGTAAACATTATGAATTTAAATTTCTCGCTATGTCTGCTTCGTAGTGCATCCAGAATTTTGCGGTTGAATTGACCGGAAAATTCCTCGTAGTCATCGCCTGCCAGGATTCCGCCCCAGGAATCGAATAGCTGCAGAACTTCGGCCCCATTTTCAATTTGGTATCCCAGATACTCAATCGTAATCTCTGCCAACCGGTCCAGAAGCTTCAAAAAGAATTTCGTATCGCGAAAGGCAGAACGCTTAGTTTGCTCAAACTTTCGCGTGGTAGCGCCCTCGACTATGTAGCTTGCAAGAGTAAATGGCGCCCCAGCAAATCCAATGAGGGTAGGCGGCGGTGCAGGTTGCGCATCCGTGCCCGAAGCGTTCAGTCCCTGGATGTATTCGCGAATTCCTTGCAGCGTTTCGCCTACGTACCCGTTGTCCCGATCCGGCCTATAATCAGAAATGATCGATAGTTCCGCTTCTTCGCGAATGGTTTTCTCCAGCACCGGACCGCGACCCTCTTCGAAATGCAGCGGAATTCCCGCGCCGTGCACCGGAGTCAGTATATCGGAGAACATGATGATTCCATCCAG
>JAGRNC010000037.1 GCA_020440935.1 Leptospiraceae bacterium
AAAGCACAGCTTTTAGTCGATATTCCAGGTTATCGGAGCGTATGAGTTCAAAGAGCTTTCCTTCGCTGAATTCATGGGGCAACATCACAAGAATACAGTCGTCGTCGCTGATTGTCTGCACGCGAAGATTAAACTCCTGCAGAAATGCTCCCCGAATTGCCAGTGCAAAGGGCCGATTCACCTGCCCGCCCCACAGAGTGTGCAGCAACACCATTTTTCGATCGGATCGATTCATGGGATCTTCATAGTGCTCAATCAATAAATGGTGCCGGTGGGGAAGTTCGCTGCGAGTTCGCTCGGTTTGTAGTACCAAAAATTCCTGAAGATACTTCGCGGCCGGCTGGCTGAGGTGGTATTTAGACTCCAGTTCCCGACAGAGCGATTCATCCTCTAACGATGGCCCCTTCTCCTCCAGAAATAGAGCGAGCTTTTCAGAAACAAATGCGTCGCGATCCTGCGCATCGGCCCTCCAGAAAGGAGCCATGGCCGCGGCTCCGGCCGGCGCCGGTCGAACCAGAACGTCGTTATGATTAATTTCCATAATTCGCCATGACTGGTTACCCAGAACAAAGGAATCGCCAATGGAACGCTCCCAGACAAACTCTTCGTCCAGTTCGCCAATCCTGGATTTCGTATCCAGATGTCGAAGTCCGTAATAGCCACGATCCGGAATTGTGCCTCCATTCATGTAGATCAGGAACGCTGAACTGGAGCTGGCGCTAATTTGATTCTTGATTGGATCAAAATGAATTCTGGGACGAAGCTCCCGAATGCGCGAAGCGGCAAACCGGCCGGAGAGCATATCCAGTACTGCGCGAAACTGCGTCTCGGAAAGTTCGTGGTAGCTATACGTACTTCGCAAGAAAGAAAGCAACTCATCGGGATTCCAGGATTCGGCGCAAACCATGGATAGTATGATTTGTGCCAGTAAATCCAGGGCCCCTTTGATCGGACGGACTTCCTCCACTTCGCGGGCTTCGATAGAGCCAGCAAGGATGGCCGACTGAAGCAGATCACGACCATGCAGTGGAAGAAACAATCCTCGACTGACTTCACCTACGGAATGACCCGCCCGCCCCAGCCTTTGCAAGGTTGTCGAAAGAAATCCAGGGCTTTGAATCAAAACGACCTCGTCCAGATCGCCGATGTCGATGCCCAGTTCCAGCGAGGCGGTGGCCACCACTGCAGGTAAGCTGCCTTCTTTTAGGCTCCGTTCCACAACCGATCGAATTTCCCGGGAAAGGGCGCCATGATGACAATAAGCCAGAATCTGCTCTTCGCCTTCGTTCAAGAGCATACTGATCTTTTCTGCCATCCGCCGACTATTCGTAAATATGAGGGTGCTTCGATTTGCTTTGATCACTTCTTTGAGGCGTTTAACAACGGATCCGAACAACACGTCCTCCGGCCATTCGCTTCTGGCTGGAGGGGCTTCCTCTCCAAAGGCTGTTTGGCTTTCCGCTACCACCGGAAAATCAACCTCAATGGAATATTGTTTGTCCGCCGGAGACTCCACCAGCGCTACCGGTCGTTGCACGTATGTAATGTGCGTGCCACTTTTGCGCATTTCGTAGCCCCCGACAAAGGCAGCCACCCGCTCCAGCGGACGGACAGTGGCAGAAAGAGCGATACGCTGGAAATCCGGGCATAACAACTCCAGTCGCTCTACGGCACTCATCAAATGTACGCCGCGCTTGGTGGCGGCCACGGCATGAATCTCATCCAGGATAACTACACGAAGGCCATCAAAGATTCGCCGGCCGGATTGGGAGGTTAATAAGATGTTCAAGCTTTCTGGAGTGGTAATCAATATCTCGGGCGGGTTGCGCAACATGGAACGGCGCTCATCGTCCGGAGTATCGCCGCTTCGCACAGCTACGCGAATGGACGGCATGGAATGGCCAGCACTGTGCATGGCTTTGTTCAGCTCTTCCAGCGGAGCCAGGAGATTTCGTTGGATGTCGTTATTGAGCGCCTTGAGCGGCGAAATATAAAGAACCCGGAGTCCTCCGGTAGACAGGCGACCGGATATCATGGAATCCAGAGCGCTTAAAAAGGCCGTTAACGTTTTGCCACTTCCCGTGGGCGCGCAAATGAGTGCATGTTTGCCCGCAGCAATAATCGGCCAGCTTTGCTGCTGTATATCCGTGGGCTCGGCATATTTTCCTGTAAACCAGTCCGCCACCACCGGATGGAAGGAATTGAGTATGTCGGAATCGATAGCCATACCAGAGACTATACATTTGTATACGTGTTAAATCTGTCGAATCGTTTTTGGGCGCGTAAAGTGCCTGCTGAAGATCTAGCACCAGAGTCGCGTAATGCCGCGGCCACAGATTCCGCCCCAAAAGCACGTAGCCTGCGGATCAGAAATTCGAGGTGGCGAATCGCAAACGATGGGCCCGGGCTCGCAACTGCCGTCGCAGGCGCCAGGCGACTGTCTCAGCCACTAACGAACTGATTCGCTGCCATCCATTGGATTACCCGATCGGCTACTTTCTGCCATTGCGGATCGAGCATCATATCGTGGGCCACTTCGGGAAAACTGGCCAATTCCGCGCCATAGCGACTGGCCGTCCTGGCACTTTCGGCCGGAGTGAATATTGTATCTTTTTCGGCGCATAGAACCAGGGTCGGTGTCGCATAATCACGAATCTTTCCAGGCAAGGAAAAGGCCAGCATATCTAAAAATGCGATAAAGCTTTCATCCACTACACTGGCGGCAACTTCGCGTGCCACCTCGGCGTCCACATCACTAGAAAGAAAATGGTAGCGACATAGCTTCTCGGATGCTACCAGCGGATAGAGTCTAAGCCGCAGATTTACCAATAAGAATCGCAGGGGAAAACGCAATGCGATACGAAGAGTAGTTCTGAGCACGCCGGCCGGAGGGACTGAGGCCATCAAAACAACACCTGCTGGCCGGGATTGCCGCAAATAGTTCTGCACAATGAAGCCTCCCATCGAATGCCCCAGTACGATGGGGCTTTCTTCCATAGAGTCTACCGCGCTGGCAAGATCGGCCACATAGTCTTTAATGCGGACTCCTCGCTTTCGTAGCGGAGGCCCCGGTTCGTGGTTTCGCAAATCGAAGGTTGCAGCTGCAATCCCCTGGCTTTCCAGGTATTCCAGGAAATACTTCTGCCAGCACCAGGCCCCATGCCAGGCGCCGTGAACCAACAATAGTGGATGCTTGTTTCTTCGATTCGAAGGATTATTCCTGATTAGCGGTGCAGACTCGGCCATTACTGGATTTTGTTTTTCTCACATCGATTGTCAAGATAAGACCAAAAATCGCGCTCGGGGGCGACTTAAAACGGGCGACGGGGTTTAAGAAGCCCGGGCGGATATGCTGCGCGCCGCGGAAATAAGTCGAACGCATTAAGACGTCCCGGCGCCTTAGCATCCAGGGTGCGGCTTAAAGCGAACGCAATAATGCGAAGGGGCTCCTCACAAGCGCCGCGGCCCTTTTCCCAGAAAATGCAATCCACTTTAGAATGCCGCGTAATAGGGCCAAACCATACCGGGCCAGGGCCAGCCAGGCTGAAAATAGAATGGCTCATGGACGCACACCAGCTCGGCCAGGAACCGTAACCTTTCGGTCCGCACCGGGTGTATCTTTCGAATCCGGATAGGAAATGCAAAATGGATCGGCGCTAGTCCGGGACGACCGAATGTGAAAATGTCCTTTCCTGGCAGCGGGATTATGCTTTGCCACCCAGCTTAAATCTCAGCTAATTAGCTCATGATTCGTAGCTCCATGATCCTTGCCAGCAGCCCCGAGGATCTCGCAAACCAACTGGAAGAGAAACAGGGTACAGCAACGGTTGCTCTGGCCTTCGCAGAGGATCGCATTCTGGGACCAGACTATCTGAATTCCTTTGCTGGAAAGGGAGTGGAAGTTTTTGGTAGCTGCGCGGCCGAACCAATTTTCCAGGACAGCACCCATTCCGGGGTTGCCGCAATGCTTCTGGATATACCCAGCGAAGCATTTGCCCTGCGGATCTTTGAACCCACCGATTCGAGCTTTGCTCTGGGCGAATCGATCGCTGCCTATGCCCGTTCCAGGTTTACGAATCCTGCCTTGATTATGCTTGTAGCCGCGGGCGATCTGGTAATCGCTCCAGAAGATTTACTCCATGGAATCCTTCAAATTCTTCCAATGGATGCAGTCTTTGGCGGAATTCCAAGCAGTATCGGAGTGCTGGATCGTCCTCCTTTCTTCGACGATAAGAAGTTTTACGAAGCCGGAGTGTATGCACTGATAATCGATCAGGATTGCATCGAAATCCAGGGGATGGCAGTGAGCGGATGGAAAGAACTGGGCACTCCAAAGCGAATCACCAGGTCAGAAGGAAGAAAAGTGCTAGAGATAGAAGGGATCCCTGCCACAGATTTTTATAGCGCTTACTTTGATTTGAAGAGTCCGCGATCGGGAAATGTTCGCAATCACATCGATCCCGATCTGCTGGCTGCCGGAGAATATCCTTTGCTGCTTCGCCGCGATGACAACACCGAAGTAATGCGCGCGGCTATTCAAATGGATGCAGATGAAAAAGCCGTGTACTATGGGGGCGAAATTCCAGAAGGATCGCTGGTTCGTTTTTGTTCGCCCAATTCCCTGGAAACGATTGACCACAGCCTCGCAGAAATGAAGGCATTTCGCAACGATATACGAAAGAAGCCCGATGCTGTTTTGCTATTTAACTGCGCGCTACGCTCCCGGTCATTTGGCCCGTACATGAATCGAGAATTGGAAGCGATTTCAAAACTCTGGCAGGCACCGGTCGTCGGCTTCAGTAGCTGGGGCGAAATTGGTCGTACAGGATCGCATAATTGCGGCCTTCACAATACCGTAATCTCGGTGGTTACCCTGCGCGACAAGATGGCCGGAGAACTACTGGCATCGACGCATGATGATTCGCGAGTAGATGGCGACTTCAGTCCGGGATCACTAGCAAACGAAGGTTCCGGCGAGACTTTCTCTCTAGAGCCCCTGGGCCGCGAACAAACTGTTGAAGAACTACGAGCTGAACTGGATCAGCTCCGCCGAGAGAAAAGGATACTGGGCCATTTTTTGCGACTGACTTCCAGCGATCTGCAGCGGGAACAGGAGAAGAGCGATGAACTTCTTTTGAATATCCTACCCGATTCCATTGCCCGGGACCTGAAATCGGGAACCGAGCTAATCTCAAGCGCCATCGATACGGCCACCGTATTGTTTGCCGATCTCGTAGGCTTCACCGAGCTTTCTTCGCGTATGGATTCTGCATCGTTGGTTGGACTACTCAATGAACTGTTTAGCGCCTTTGATCAAAGCGCCCGCAAACTGGGAGTGGAGAAAATAAAAACGATCGGCGATGCGTATATGGCCGCCTCCGGTGTGCCCGAGCCTGCTTCGGATCATGCGGTCCGCTGCCTTCATTTCGCCGAATCACTCTTCCCATTAACCGAAAAAGTAAACAAAGAACAAGGAACGGCACTTCGGCTACGGGTGGGTATGCATTCGGGTCCGCTGACAGCAGGAGTAATCGGAAAGCACAAGTTCACCTACGATCTCTGGGGAGACACAGTCAACGTCGCTCAGCGGATGGAAGCCCACGGAAAGCCGGGATGCATCCAGGTAAGCGAAGAAACCTTCTTGCTACTGGGCAAACCTGATGGATGGAATCGGACTTTGCAGGATCTCAAAGGAAAAGGGCCCACTCCGGCTTACCTGTACGAACGGGCGAACATGTATTGATGGCATTTGCCCGTTCGGAGCGGACCTTTGGCAAACGCAGTTCTCTAGACTCTTTGTTTCGCGGATGGAGGCCCCCGTCACGGTTTTAAGCCGAACGCTTTACCAAGCCCGGCCCTCTTATATGTGCGCGCCCGTTTTAAACCGAACGCTTTACCAAGCCCGGCCGTCTTAAACCCCACTCCCCGCTTTAAACCGAACGCTTTACCAAGCCCGAACGCCTGAAAACGCAAGAAAGCCCGGCGCGCCGACCGTCGATTGCACAAGCTAAAATGCACTGGATAATTCTCAAAAAAGTCCGATAGTGAGTCTATGCGGGGTAGCAAGCATACAGCTTTTGGGCTGGGATTAATGGTTCTATATCTAGGAATTCCGGCAGCATTCATCCTTCCCAGTCTGGTCAGAGCCCGGGACACCGAGATTTCCCGGGACATGAATCTATACGAAACAGGCCCCTTTGTGGCCGAATCGGACCCGTCCAACATGCGCGATGATGGCGAGATAATACTTGCCGAAGCCCCCACAAACTTTAATCAGCCAGCCGTGGATGCCGGCAGTTCCGAACTAAACGGGTTTGCGGACACCCCCTGGATGACGGATTATTCCGCGGTGAAAAAGCGGTTTCAAGATCTGGCCACAGCCGCCAATACCCCGGAACGAATCGAAATTGTGATGGCAGTGGAGGACCACTACATCCTGGTCCGCCGGAACGATGTCCTCTATAGATATAACTTTTACAAGAGCCCTATCACGGTGGCCCGATTAAACAACCATGAGCTTACCGAAGCGGACTACGATTCCATGGAAGGAAAGCTATACCACGTCCGGGTGATTTTGCCTTTCATTCAGTCCAAATGGATCGGGGAACGTCTGGAGAAGGCCTACGGTCAGAAAACCCGGTCCACGGTGGATGAGAAAACCATGCGGGGCGCCGATATCTGGGAAAAGCCGGGTGGGTTCATCTTCCAGTGGTTTGAGCCATACCACAAGGTCGCTTACAGTCGCACCATCGACTACATGAGCGCCGACATGGTTAAAAAGATCATGCAGGAAAACGAGAAATACTTCGACGCCGAAGAGCGAGAATTGCTCCGGAAGCTCATTGTGAATTGACGCCATAGGCGGCCAGGAAAAATGGAATCATGAGAGAAATTATCAAGCTGGAATCCACGGCGGGCACCGGTTTCTTCTATACTACAACCAAGAACAAGAAGCTTCACACCGAGAAATTGGAAGTGAACAAGTTCGATCCCAAAGTCCGCAAATACGTGAAATTCGTAGAGAAAAAGATCAGCAAATAATCCGCCGATTTTTCCGGGGCCCCGGGCAATATGCTCAGCTATTGCAAGATTAACCTCGGATTGACGGTGGGTCCCCGTCGGTCCGATTCCCTTCACCGAATCTACAGCGTCTTCCTTCCCATCGGCATCGGCGATGAAGTAATCATCGAGCGGTCCAGCAAATTCAGCTTCTACTCGGAAAATCAAATTTCCGGATCCGTTGCTTTTCGCGCATTCGAAGATGTGAGCGAACGCGGCGGTAACCTGGAAAAGAATCTAATGGTGCGGGCTTACCGGTCCATCGAGGCCTATTTGCCCCAGGGGCAAGCCCTTTCGCTGCAGATTAAGAAACGAATTCCGCCGGGTACTGGCATTGGGTCCGGATCCTCCAATGCCGCTTGTGTACTTCGGTATGCCAGAAATCAGCATTGGCTTACAGCAGAGGTGGCGCACGATCTTGCAAAATCCCTGGGCGCCGATGTGCCCTTCTTCCTGGGCGGATGGCCGGCGCTGGTTCGGGGCATTGGAGATGAAATCGAGCCGATTTCGGTTGGTCCCGTACATGGATTGGTTTGCTTTCCGGGACTGTTTGTATCCACTGGAGAGGCTTACACTCGATTGAAAAGACCTTTACAGCAAAGCGTTGATGCAAAATTTGGGTCTCTGCTAAGCGATTCAGACTGGCAGGCCATAGCCAGTGGAGATTGGAGTCGGCTGGCCCATTGGGGCAATGATTTTGAAGGACCGGTATTCGAAATGTTTCCGGAACTGGCCAAAATCAAAGATGCCTTTGTAGATTCTGGGGCAGTCTACAGTTCCCTCTCTGGAAGTGGCTCCGCTCTGTATGGGCTATATAGCAGCAACCAGATGGCAATCGGCGCTCTGGGATCACTGCAAAGCCGGTATCCAGAGTTACAGTTTGAAACGTTTGCACTCTGGGAACAGTAGTATTGGGCCGTCGCCAAGCGGTAAGGCATCGGTTTTTGGTATCGACATACGGAGGTTCGAATCCTCCCGGCCCAGCATCTTCCCGCTCGATTGGATTGCGCATGGCATCTTCCTCCTCAAATCGCATGGCCGTAATACTGGCCGCCGGAAAAGGCACACGGATGAAGTCCGAGTTGCCCAAGGTTGCCTTATCCATCGCCGGCAAACCGATGATTGAGCATGTCCTGGAGAATCTACGTTCTCTGAACCTCAGCCGAATCGCCGTAGTCGTGGGCTACCGCAAAGAGGAAGTAATCAATCGAATCGATCTAAATCGTTTTCCGCAAGTTGTGTTCGCCGAACAAATCGAACAAAAAGGTACCGCCCATGCCCTCCTGGCCGCAAAAGAGGCCATCGGCGAGGCGGCTGGAACGCTTCTGGTAACGTCGGGCGATATGCCGCTCATCCAGCCCGAGACATTTGAGCAATTATTCCAATCGCAGGAAAATCAGGATGTGGCCGCCTGTGTTCTTTCTGCCATTCAGCAAGACCCCACGGGATACGGACGATTGGTCCGCGATAATCAGGGATTCCTGGAACGAATCGTCGAAGAGAAAGACGCCGACGAAGAAACCAAGAAGATCAAAGAATCCAATGCTGGCACCTATGTCTTCGAAAGTCCGGACATATTTTCTGTTCTGACGCGCATTGATTCGGAAAACAAACAGAATGAATACTACCTTCCCGATGCGGTAAAAGTGTACCGCACCATGGGAAGAAAGATCGGCACTCTGGTTCTGGATGATTCAGATCAGACCCTGGGCGCCAACACGGTCGACGAACTGGCATCTCTGGAAACCAAGTTTCAGAAAATGCAGGCCCAGCGTCAGGCCGTAAAGAGTTCCTGAAGAAGATGGAGGAAGGAAGGGAAATCCAGGCGGGAGAAATGAGCTACGAACTACTAATATTTTCTGGAAGCGCGAATCGGCAACTGGCCGAAGAAATTTCCACGTACCTGGGCACGCGCCTGAGCTCGGCTACCATCAAGAAGTTCTCCGATGGCGAAATCTCGGTAAAAATCGAGGAGAACATTCGGGGCCGAGACGTATTTATCGTGCAGCCTACTTCCGAGCCTGCGAACGATCATTTAATGGAATTGTTTCTGATGCTGGATGCCATCCGTCGGGCCAGCGCAAAACGAATTACTGCCGTTATTCCTTACTACGGATACGGCCGACAGGACCGCAAAAGCGAGCCGCGGGTACCGATCTCCGCTCGCGTTGCGGCGGATTTGATCGAGTCTATGGGTCCAAATCGGCTTCTTACCATGGATTTGCATGCCGACCAGATCCAGGGATTCTTCAAAGTTCCCGTCGATCACCTTTATGCAGCTCCGGTATTCGTGAAGCACCTCAGGGAAAAGCACCTTAAAGATCCCGTGGTAGTTTCGCCGGACTCGGGCGGTGTGGAGCGGGCTCGATTTCTGGCGCGCCAGATTGGTGCAGGGCTTGCTATTATAGATAAAAGAAGACCTCGCGCAAATGTGTCCGAAGTAATGCATGTGATCGGTGAAGTGAAAGACCGAAATTGCATTCTGTTCGACGATATGATCGATACGGGCGGGACCATTACAAAAGCGGCCGCGGCCCTTAAAGCCAATGGAGCAGCTTCGGTAATGGCGGCGGCCACTCATGCGGTACTATCGGGTCCCGCCGTGGAGCGATTACAGGAAAGCGCTCTGGATGAAGTAATTTTCTCCAATAGTATCCAGCTACCGGAGTCCAAGAAACTGGACAAGATAACCCAGCTATCGGTGGCGGGTCTGGTCGGCGAAGCAATCCGCAGAATTCACAACGAGGAGTCGGTTAGCTCTCTATTTCTGTAGATTGCAAAGACCGCAAAATTCGGCAAAACGTAAGGCATTTGATTCAGATAAGGATAGAAATCATTCAAGGATAAGAAGATGGAAAGAAAGATCGTAGCCCAGAAAAGAGACGGAAGAGGAAAAAACATCGCGCGCCGTAGTCGTGCCGATGGACATATTCCTGCCAACCTCATCGGAAGCGGGCAATCACAGGCACTGGAACTAGATGCCAAAGAATTCGAAAAGCTATTGCAGTCCGGCCTGCGCCAGAGCTCTGAAATTGCTCTGGATGTAGAAGGCGAAGGAGCCGTTAAGGTTCTGGCCAAAGAGATTCAGCGTCATCCGGTTTCCGGCGATGTGCTCCACATTGATTTCTACCGAATCAACCCCGGTCAGAAACTGCGTGTGAACGTTCCGGTGGAAACAAAGGGATTCGCCAGAGGCGTGAAAGCCGGCGGAGCTCTTGAGCACTACATTCGGCAGCTTCGCGTGCGCACTCCGCCCGAGTCGCTCAAAGAGAAGATCGAAGTGGATATTACCAATTTGCAGGTGGGCGGTCAGATTCACCTTCAGGATCTGGACATTCCCGCAGATTGGGATGTTATGATGCGCGGGAATCCTATCATCTGTAAAATCGCACAATCCAGAATGACAGTGACGGCCGACAAACAGGGCGGAGCCGACGAGGCTGCGGCCGAGTCCTGATATTGAGGGTATCCTATGAAGTTGATTATTGGCCTTGGCAACCCCGGCGAAAAATTCATTAACCGGAGATCGAACATCGGATTCAAAATCCTCGATGTAATTGCCAATAACAACAATATCGATATTCGCACCAAGAAGAAGAAGTCCCTCATTGGCCGGGGAGAGTTTGAAGGCGAAGAAGTTGTGCTTCTAAAGCCGCAGACTTATAGTGAACTGGCCGGTGAGGCGGCGCTGTACATCGCCTCATTCTTGCGAATCAAGCCCGAAGATATCATCGTCATAATGGACGATTTCGGGCTGGATCTGGGGCGAATTGTGGTCGAACAGGGCGGCAATAATCATGGCCATCCGGGCATCGACAACCTGGCCATTGCGCTCAAATCTCCGCAGTTCATCCGGGTACGGGTGGGCATTGTCGGAAAAGGGGCAGGCAAGAAAAAACGCGATCAGTACGTAAACCAGGAGTTCGATCCTCTGGAAAATGTGCAGCTAATTAACATAATCAACGATGCCGAGGCTGCCATTCGATCCATTACCCAGGGCGACATCGACGAAGTGGTGGAAAAATTCCGCCATTAGAAATTGACGGTCCCCTGACCCCTGTCTATACTGATCTAAGCTTGCAGGCATCTCTATGAACAAGAATTTCAAGTACTTTCTTTTCCTCTTCCTGGGAATCATCATCATCCTTTTCATCTTCAACCGCGAAAACATGCCGGGTCAGGAGACTCCGGAAAAGATCACCTATTCTCGCTTTAAGAAGATGCTCACCCCGGATGGGCAGGAACGCTACGGTCGCATTTACACCCGCGAAGTAACATCCGATTCCGCTTCGGGCACAGACGATGCATTTATTCTTCAGATCGGCCCACGAAAGATCACCGGTCGCTATGTAAAGCCGGGTGTTGAAATCAAACTCTCCGATGGAATTCCACGAATGAAGGAGAAGACCATTCCCTTCGAAGTGGAAAGCGTTCCAGGACTTCTGGATGACGGGCTCATTGAGAAGCTGGATCGAAACAACATCACCTACAAAGTCGTAAATCCGGAAGAGTCCAGCATTCTGAACACTATCTTCCAGATGCTTCCGTTCGTTCTAATTATTGCACTGCTCTGGCTTTTCATGATGCGGCAGATCCAATCGACCGGTAATCGTGCCATGTCTTTTGGTAAAAGCAAGGCGAGGCTCCATGCAGAAGGAAAAACTAGAGTTACTTTCCTGGATGTGGCAGGCTGCGATGAGGCCAAAGAAGAACTGGTGGAGGTTGTGGATTTCCTGAAGGATCCCAAGAAGTTCCAGACCATCGGCGCAAAGATTCCCAAAGGCGTCCTACTCGTAGGCCCTCCCTGAACAGGTAAAACTCTGATTGCCCGTGCCGTAGCCGGCGAAGCTGGCGTTCCTTTCTATAGCATCTCGGGTTCCGACTTCGTGGAAATGTTTGTGGGCGTAGGTGCTTCCCGTGTGCGCGATCTGTTCGAGCAGGCCAAGAAGAACGCTCCCTGTATTGTATTTATCGATGAAATCGATGCCGTGGGCCGACTGCGTGGCGCAGGCCTGGGCGGCGGACACGACGAGCGCGAGCAAACCCTAAACCAGATGCTCGTTGAGATGGATGGCTTCGAAGAGAACGAAGGCGTCATCGTTATGGCAGCCACCAACCGCGCCGATGTCCTGGACCCTGCCCTTCTGCGACCGGGTCGATTCGACCGCCAGGTAGTAGTGGACGCTCCCGATGTAAAAGGTCGCGAAGCGATC
>JAGRNC010000379.1 GCA_020440935.1 Leptospiraceae bacterium
AAAAGCTTTGCGCGGGGTTATGGATTCTTTTATTCAAAGATACCATGGCCAGAACATCGATGTGATTGCAGGCATCGATGCCCGCGGATTCCTTCTTGGCGTAACCGTGGCTTACGCGCTCAGCATCTCTTTTGTACCTGTGCGAAAGAAAGGCAAGCTCCCCTACGAGACTCTGTCAGAAAAATATTCCCTGGAATACGGCGAAGCCGAAGTAGAAATCCATAGCGATGCATGCAAGAAAGGCGATCGAGTGGTGCTCATGGATGACTTGATCGCTACCGGCGGCACTATGGAAGCGGGCCTCAAGCTACTGAATAAACTGGGCGCCGAAGTTGTGGAAGTGGCAGCCATTGTCGATCTTCCTGATCTGGGCGGATCTGCAAAGCTTCGAAATACTGGCACTCCTGTATTCACAATTTGCGAATTCGAAGGGGACTGATTGTGGGTTCGCGACGAGCCTGCTTGCTTGTCGTGGCGCTACTGTTGCCGGCGGCCCTGCAGGCCATTCCCACTTATGCAGAAGCTACCGAAATTCTAAAAAAGCAGTGGAATGAACGCTACCCCGCAAAGATCGAAAAGGTGCAGGCCAATCCTGAAAAGCGGGGTGTGTATCGCACCTATGAAAAGGAAGGGCTGACCTACTACTACCAGTTCAAGGTCAGCGTGCCCCGACTCATTCGCGCCGAGGATCAGTCGCTCAAAGAGGAAGGGCTTCGCGGTATCGAAGTCTGGATGCGTTATCGACCGGGCAGTAATTCCTTTGATCTTGCCTTTGTTCGCCGCGACCTACTACCGGGCGGCGGCGCCTGGATCAAAATCCCATAAGAACAATCGAAAAAGGCATGGACACCAGGGCGCCAGGTCTTAGCGAAAGGATATGACACGTCCGTCCTGGGAAGAGATTCAAAACTCCATACAAAACCGAATGAACGAAGCTTCGGTTCACGAAATCTGCACAAACGATTTTCTAGATAAAACCAGGAAAGTATACGACGGAGCCACCGGTCTCGTAGACTGGCAGAGTATCGGCGATCTTTCAACATCCGATATAGTGGCGATGGAGGATTTGCAGGATTCCGACAATGCCATCATTGCAAAGTTCGCCATTATAAAGCTTAACGGCGGTCTGGGTACTTCCATGGGATTGAGCCGGGCCAAGTCGCTCATTCGTATCCGTCGGGACGCTACCTTCTTTGACATCATTCTGAAACAGCTACATCATTTGCGCGAAAAGACCGGAATACAGATTCCCTTACTTTTCATGAATTCCTTCAATACTAGAAACGATACTCTGGAATATCCGGGTATCGCCTCGGTAAATGCATCGCAAGAGCTGGGAGCAGATTTTCTTCAGAATCAGGTACCCCGATTGGATGCCGAAACTCTGCTTCCCATTGGCGACGGATCCCAGTCGGCCCATTGGTGCCCTCCGGGCCATGGAGATATCTACAATTCGCTGCAAATTTCCGGTATGCTGGAATCGCTCCTTTCCCGGGGATTCAGCCATGCATTTATTTCAAATGGCGACAATCTGGGCGCGGTAATGCATTCTGGCATCGCAGGCTTTATGGTACGCGAAGGATTGGACTTTTCGATGGAAGTCACCCCCAAGACCCGCGCCGATATCAAAGGCGGCGTGCTTTACAGAAGCCTTACCGGTTCAAAGCGAATCGAGCTTCTGGAAACCGCGCAGGTGCCAGCGGATCATAAATCCGATTTTGAAGATATCGATCGATTTCAGGACTTTTCCATAAACAACCTCTGGGTAAACCTGGAAGCATTGCGCGATCGGCTCAAACAGGGTCCGCTATCGCTTTCGCTCATCGTAAATCAGAAGAAGTTCGAAGAGCGACCGGTGCTGCAGCTGGAATCGGCCATGGGAGCAGCCGTGGGTCAATTTGATCGTACTCGCATTGTGCGGGTGCCTCGGAGCCGATTTGCCCCTGTGAAGAGCTGCGCCGATCTACTGGTCCGACGAAGCGATGCATGCCATCTGGACGATAGCCAGGCGCTGGTGCTTCGAGCCGCTGTAGAACCAGTGGTCCAGCTCGATGACAACTACAAAGGAATTAGCGACTTTGAGGCGCACTTTCCCGAAATCCCTTCCCTTTATTCGGCGAACTCCTTCACAGTGGAAGGCCCGTGGCTGTTTGACGCGCCGGTTCGCATTCAGGGCGATGTGCGGCTCATCAATCGCACCGGGGCACAAAAGAAGATATCGGGCCTAAAGCGTGAGTCCTTCAAAGATGAAAGCGTAAAGCCCTGAAATCGGGGCCTGCACCATCGAATCGCTGGCCGGATGGCCAGTGAAGGGCTGCGCTTTTTCTGAAACAGCACATTTATTCAAGACGGCTTCCCTGTTCCATGCTACCCTGTGTTCAGTCGCCAATAGAGGCGCAGGAGGGTAACATGCGATTCGCAAAACAAATGGCCTTTTATTCGGCCTATCATCAAGAACGAAGAAACATTTTGATCCATGTCGTAGGAGTACCGACGATCACCTTTTCGGTGCTTCTGGTATTGAGCTGGCTTGAAGTGTACACATTCAATGGATTTCCCATTACGGTAGCTATGCTATTTACCGCCGCTGTGCTGCTGTATTATTTTACTCTGGATACCGGCTTTGCTCTGGCTTCCACTGCCCTTTTTGGCGCATTACTGGCTGCCGCGCATTTTCTTTCCGGTAGAGTAGATACCACCACCGGCTGGATCATATTTGGAACGGCGCAAGTACTGGGTTGGGGAACTCAGTTCTACGGCCATTTTATCTTCGAAAAGGACCGACCGGCCTTATTCGATAACCTGTTTCAAGCGCTAATCAGCGCTCCTCTATTTGTAGTGGCCGATGTTTTCTTTGAACTCGGAATGCGCAAAGACCTGGAAGAGCAGGTAAAGCAGGTACTCATTGAGCAAGGTAAGCTAAAGACTTTCGACACCGTCAATGCTTGATTAACCCGCTGGAACTCGCGACTTGTGGCCGCCCCTCGAAGCAATGCGTAGCAGGGGCGCGCTTCACTGGCTCCTTTGCTGACCAAATCAACGGGAAGGATGCCAGCCCGGCAGTTCCGAACAAAACTGAGCATTTACTGCCGATCGATCGCCCAGCACTGTCGAGGGCGATACGCCAAACATCTCCTTAAAAGTCCTGCTCATATGCGCTGAATCAGAAAATCCGGCGCCATAAGCTGCATCGGTCAAAGAGCCGCCATCCTGTAAAAGAAAGGCAGCTTTCTGCATTCTTGCCCACAGTATGTATCTGCGCACCGGGATCCCTACATGCTCTTTAAATAGATGCATGAACCGATGCTCCGATAATCCGCAATTCGCCGAAAGCTCCATAACCTGAACAACATCGGGCATCGAACTATGGATCTGTTCCAGGCTGGATGTAATGC
>JAGRNC010000380.1 GCA_020440935.1 Leptospiraceae bacterium
CTATGAATTCGATGAATCTAGAAAAGTTACTCGAACAGGGCGAATTCCCGAAGACGGCTCGGTATCTGAACAGCCTCGCACGGGCGACGAAAGAGAAATTCGAATCGCTGGTAGCGAATTTCCGGCCTTCATGGTGGGGTCGAATGGCTCTATCGACTGGCCCAGGCGGTGGCGGCGGGATTTTGCTCCGCAAAATCGCTGGCGGTATGGAAGTCTATTATGCCAATTCCGGTCCCTACAACTATCTGGCGGTCGTCGAGCGCGGCCGTGGGAGCTATGATATGCGCGCAGCGCTCCTGCGATCTCCGCGTGCCAGAAGCGGGAATTCCGGCAAATACATTGTGGTCCCGATGACCCAGAATCGTGGCGGATCCCCAATTAACGATCAGAATAATCAGGTCAATTCAGTGCTGCGTCGGACTGGCCACTACGTTGACCAGCAAGGGAAGAAGCGAATTAAATACGGAAAAGTGGAAACCTGGTCGGGCAAGGGAAATGTTTTCGCATTCGAACAAGGACCTGTAAAAGGGGGTGGAATGCAATACTCATTTGCGAAATTTGTAACTGTCTCACAACGAAGCGGCGGATGGCAGCAGAAGCCAATCGTTGGAGTTCCTATCGAAAACAGATTGCAGAAAGAAGTTGATCGCACTCTCCAGACCGACCAGAGGCTTCAGAAGGCGATAGTCGAAGACGCCGAAGTCTTCCTGACCAAGTATTTCGACCGATAGCCGTAAATCCGCCACAATGCGGGCATGAAGATACTAAACAAAGTTCTAAATATCCTATTTCAGTCGCTCTGGTATTCAATCAGGGGCCTCATACCACGTAAAATTGGGAAAGGGGAAACCCTGAATGACTTCGCGCCACGAATTATTGCTCAGGTGCTCCTATCTTATCTGTTTGGGGGACCGAAAATCGTTTTGCTCGGAGACTCCAACAGTGCCCGATTCAGTAGTTTTCGTGTCATGACACGGTTTGACGTTGTCGCAATCTCGATTGGAGTTCCGGGGTCACGCATGGATCAGTGGAGTGCATTCTTCGCGACCAAAATCGGCAGGATTGTCCTCTCCCTAATTGCTTCGGCCGCGACTTTTGTCAACTGCGGCGGCAACAACGTCCTGCACAGAAGTGTGGATTTAGTAGAACCTTCCGCCAAAACCGTGAAATCTCTGTTGCCGCATTCCTGGATAATACTGATCCCTCCCCTGCATCTTGAATTCTTTTCGATCTGGATGCTCCCAGAAACGTTGCAAAAGGACATCAATAAAGTAAATGCCAACCTCAAGCAGGTCTGGAATCCAAGGGTTATTAACCCGACGGATCTGGTAGATAAGGATGCCGACGGCCACCCGGATTTCGGTAGTCTGAAGGACCCGATCCACTACTCCACCAAGATCGTCTTTCAAATTCAGTCCCGAATTGAAGGGCTGCTGGTAGACCGATAGTCGGAAGAAACATAGAGTCCTCGCATGGACCTGATCCAGATTCTCAAGGACAAATTCGGTGCGATCGGTTCCAGAGACCGATCGCATCTAGTCCGCAAGGTCATCACAAATCGAAAGGGCCACCGCCAGACGGTACTCGTTAATCCCAATAAGGATCCGGAACCCGCACCAAAGACCGAATCACGCCCGCATACAGGGCCGAACGAAGCTGCAAATCCCAACCTACGGTTCGTTCGGTTCGATCAGATTAGGGAGCAAGGACAGTATACTGCCAAAGAAGACTATGATCGGTTAACAATCGATGGCCTGAAAAGCCGAATCCTGCAGCACGGGTTCAATCCGGCCTTTCCTCTGCAGGTCGATTCTGACAATGGCCACACTTTCAATATCGTATCAGGACACCATCGCTACACCGCTGTCCAAGAGCTGATATCTGAAGGTAAGCTTCCAGCCGACTTCAAGATTCCTGTTGTAGTAAGGCAATATGGATCCAAGGCCGAGCGTCTGATGGCTCAGGTCGGCGAGAATGTCCGTCGCACCGTCAATCCGTTGGATGAAGCGAAGGCCATTGGTGAACTTGCCAATCTGGGGCAATCTGTTGCGGCAATATCCGAAGCGACCGGCCTCGATGCCGGAAGAGTCCGCCGGCGTCTCGCGCTCAATAATCTGGTTCCAGAACTTCAGCAAATGGTCCGAAAAAAGGATCGCTCCCTTCCGGTTGGTATTGCGGAAGCGATCGGAATGCATGGTCTCAACGAGGACGGCTCGAAGAACTCTACCATTCAGGTTCGTGCCCATAGATTCTACAATGCAAACAGACATCGGGGTTTTGGAGCATCCGAAGTAATCAGCTATGTCCAGGAACTCAAGAGCCAGGAGAATTCCCAATTCTTCGAGGCCGACTCTCTGCGAAGCGATACTGAAACCGAAGCCCTCCGGGCCATCGGATCGCAAGAGAAGGCAAGACGGAATTCGGCACAAGTCGACAAGTTCATCGGCCAGGTCCAGTCTTCCTTCCAAAAGCTACTTGGCGATAGTACAGGATCGCTTAATGAATCCACAATCAAAGAATTGGCGACAAGTCTGATTGCCTCCGAAGGCGAAACAGGATTCAAATCAAAAATGGACCGACTGAGCGCGCTCCTTACTGATTTGCAATCAGTCAAGAACACCCTGGAAAAGAACTATAATAGAATCAAAGAAGAGTCCCAGAATCACGGCCTATTTTTCGCGCGGTCGATGGCCCTCATTGAATCTCTGACTGATCAGGTTCTCATCCTAAAGGGGAAAGCCGCCCAGGTTGGTGAAATACGAAACTGGAAATCCGGCACTTTCAGGAAAACAAACGAAGGGTGGAGGAGACAATCTAGCGCTTCAGGGGGCGCGAGCGGAAAGGAAAACTATCAGCATGCTTTGAGGTCGGATGCGAATCAGACTCAGAAATCGAATAGAATAGATTTGCTTAATGCCATTCGCAATAAGGTGGAGAACTTATCAAGAAGAGTCGGGAAAAACAGTGGTGCGACACTTATTGCATCTTCACTCGTAGGAGAAATTGAGACCCACGGATCCGCATCAATCATTGGACGGGCAGTGAAAAACTCTCAGGATCTCGCGGCAACGGTTTCGATCCTTCGCGATCCTCGGTTCGAAACTCTGAGGGCCATTGTCGTCCAGGAAGGGAAGATAGTTGCAGCATCAGACCTTTCTTCGCGACTACCCGCGGCGGTCGCGTTTACGGAAGACTTCTATGATAGGGCCATTTCCCTCGCAAAGAAGGCAGGTGGAGGAAATCTCTATCTCCTCCATAATCATCCTTCCGGAGATCCTGAACCTAGCGACCAGGATGTCAAAGTAACTAAGGCCCTTGCCGCAAGACTGCAAAATTCGACCGCTGCCGCAGAGGCCTCCCAGGAAGTCACATTTGGTGTCCATG
>JAGRNC010000381.1 GCA_020440935.1 Leptospiraceae bacterium
ATGGACCTGGGTGCCGCCCAGCCCCAGTGGATTATCCAGGCTTTGATTGGGTCCTGCTCCGAACCCATCCATGGATACTCCAAACGATTGAATCTTAACTTTTCCCATAGTACCTCCTATCTGTCTGCCCAATAAGGCTTTATTGAATAAACCAGGTCGCGCTCAGTTACCGCGGGCCGCTCGGAATTGTAGCTTAGTCCGCCGGTCCGATCGCATCGGAACAATGCCACCAGGAAAAACTGACCTATGCCCATGGGCCTCTACGTATGGTCGTTTGCTTTAATGCCGAATCGACAGGCCCCCTCCTGCCCCATAGAAAATAGGTTGAATATCCCCGTACTTCCGCGCAGCATCGTTGGAAGACTACTCAGGAATAAATATGAGTCAACAAGATTGGAACGATAATTACCTGGAAGGGGCGCTTCCCTGGGACACAGGCAAACCGGAGCCGGTGCTCGTGGAGATGGTGACGTCGGGTGCATTGTTGCCGGGCCGTGGCATCGAAATCGGAAGCGGAACTGGAACCAATACAATCTGGCTTGCTTCCCAGGGATTTGACATGCTGGGTGTAGACATAGCTCCCAGAGCCATCGAAATGGCCCGGGAAAAGGCCACCGATTATGCAAAAGCACAGTTTGCTGTAGCAGACATACTTACCGACCCGCTTGCCGCAGAGTCCTACGACTTTGCTTTTGATCGCGGCTGCTTTCATATATTTGATGAATCGAAATTGCGCGCCCAATTCGCGCAGCATCTGGCTGATGGATTGCGACCCGGAGGCCTCTGGCTCAGTCTTATCGGAAGCACCGAAGGCCCGGCTCGGGACTATGGTCCGCCCAGACGATCGGCTCGCGACATTGTGGATGCCATTGAACCTTCGCTGGAAATCCTACGTCTGGAGTCGGTAAGCTTTACCGGGGACCAGCCCGGCGCGCCGGCGGCCTGGATGTGCCTCGCGCGAAAACGCGAAATGCCTGCGCAGCCGTCCACCAGTCGATAGAGCCCGACTCCGGAGATTGCGAACAGCATAGGTCAGAACTGAATGAAAGGGAAAACCAAAATAGAAAGAAAGAGCGTGGACGATTATCTGGAAATTGGATGCGGTCGCTGCAAGTTCGGTGGAACGCCCGATTGTAAGGTTCATTCATGGCAGGCGCAGCTTAAGTCATTGCGAAAGATTGCCCTGGAATCCGGCCTGCAAGAGGAAATAAAGTGGGGCGTCCCCTGCTATACCCTGGACGGACAGAACGTATTTACCGTCGCCGCATTTAAGGACTATTGCTCGGTAAGCTTCTTCAAAGGGGCCCTTCTAAAAGACCCTTCTTCTCTACTTACAAAACCTGGAGAGGATTCCCAGGCCACCCGTCAGCTCAGGGTTACCGATTTAGCCGGTATCAAGAAGATTCAGAAGCAAATCAAAGGGTTCATGAAGCAAGCAATCGAGTTAGAAAGATCGGGTAAGAAAATCGATTTCAAGGCCAAAGATGAACTTGTGTATCCGGAAGAGCTTCTTGCCATACTCAAGAAGGATAAAGAGCTGGAATCTGCCTTCGAGGCCCTGACCCCCGGCCGTAAGCGGAGCTACATTCTGCACATCGGAGGGGCCAAACAATCAGAAACCCGACGATCAAGAGTGGAAAAATGCCGCGCAAAGATCCTGGCAGGCAAAGGGTTTAATGAGTATTAGTCGGCCCTGAAAAAATCCGAGGTTCTCGCTATAAAATTCAGCCTCTGTGTCTCATTTTGCAATTCTCAAGCATAGTATCTGTACATCGCAAAGATGTAAGGAGACACTATGAATCAAAAGACTTTCAAAGTCATCTACTGGCTATTGATCACTCCGGTGGCGCTCAACATGTTCTTTGCCGGAATCTTTTTTCTAATTAAGAAGGATTTCAGCGTGGCTGTCATCGAGCAGCTGGGGTATCCCCAGTATTTTCTCTACATTCTGGGTTCTGCGAAGATCCTGGGAAGCCTGGCGCTTTTGCAGAACTGGTTCCGCGGTCCAAAGGAATGGGCCTATGCCGGCTACAGCTTCAACCTTCTGGCAGCCGCAGCATCGCATCTATTTGTAAACGATACGGCGCAAAGCATACTTATTCCCCTGATCACGCTGGCGCTGTTGCTGAGCTCCTATTGGCTCTGGAAACAATTTGAAAATACAACGAAAATGGAAATCGCCGAAGCGGCGTAAAAAGGGAGGAAAGAAAGTGAAAGAGTTCGTTTTACTATTTAGACAGCCAAGTTACGATTACAGTCAGGCATCGCCGGAGGAAATGAAAGCTCTTGCGAAGAAGTGGCAGTCATGGGCGGAAGAAATTCGAAAACAGGACCGATTGGTAAGCCAGGGCCCGCGATTGGCCATGGAAGGGAAGGTCCTCAAATCTGGCGGCGTGATTACCGATGGTCCCTTTGTCGAGATTCGCGAAAAGCTTGGCAGCTTTATCGTGGTCAAAGCGCAGGATCTGGATGAAGCCACCACCCTTGCGCACGGATGCCCGGCGCTGGATTACGACGGAAGCGTGGAAATCAGGCCCGCTCTGTAATTCGTAATAGCCTGGATACCTGCGATGACGCTTCCATCTTCTCATGAAGAACCTCTGGATATTCTGCCCGAGCTATTTCGCGCAGAGTTTTCGCGGATGGTGGCTGTCATCGCACGCCAATTTGGTTTGGGAGCGATCGAATTGGCCGAGGACATTGTGAGCGAAACGTTTTTGCAGGCGGCCGAGACCTGGGGTAGCGAAGGCCTCCCGCCCAATCCGCCCGCCTGGCTTTACAGTGTTGCAAAGAACAAAATTCGCTATGCGTTTCGTAGAGAAAATCTATTTGAGCAAAAGATCAGGCCAGAACTTAACGCAGCCGAATATAGCTTCGATCCCGAGATCGATTTTTCCGAATCGAGCATCAAGGATCATCAGCTTCAGATGATGTTCGCTATCTGTAGCCCTTCTATCGCCAGCGAATCGCAGATGGCTCTGGCGCTTCGAATTCTCTGCGGCTTTTCCATCGAAGAGATTGCCACTGCTTTTTTAACCAGCAAAGAAACGATCAACAAGCGACTGTACCGGGCAAGAGAACGACTTCGCTCGGAGGCAATCTTGCTGGAGTTGCCCGCACCGCCGGATATTGAATTTCGACTGTCGACGGTACTTCATATCATCTATCTGCTTTTTAATGAAGGCTACTATTCGAGAACTGGCAATCGAATACTCCGACAAGATCTATGCTACGAGGCCATGCGACTTGCTCTGACATTGCATGAATTTGAACCCACAAATCGACCCGAGACCAATGCCCTTCTGGCATTGATGTGTTTTCATGCATCTCGCTTTGAATCGCGAGATGTGGACGATCCAGAGCCAGTACTCTATGGCGAAC
>JAGRNC010000382.1 GCA_020440935.1 Leptospiraceae bacterium
ATCCGGATTTCTGCTGGCCAGGATTCTGGCTCCTGGGCCAACGAATCCTATCAGGGCTGTGACTCGCACCCTTGCGGCCTGGAGGCCGGAACGGCAATTCTTTGAGCGTGACGTGACCTTGTCAGGTCGCATTGGACGGTGCGAGTGGCCGCCTAGATGTCTTCCAATGCCCGCTACCCTTTCCAGAGGATCGAGCCCGGAGTTGTCTGAAAATCCATTTCAATATATGTGGCGAAGGTTACGGGCACATCGAAATCTTTGAGACCCAGATCGGATTTTATCTGATGGCTTTCCACTGGATTCAGGCGCAAACGAAAATCCCCTGGCACAAATCCAGCGCGATGGAATTGATTTACCTGCAGCGGACAAAGCGTGAGCGCCTGATAACAGGCAAGCTCCGGATCCACCGAATCTCTGAATTGCTTTAGATTTAGTACGGGAACCTGCTGTTCGGTGATTGTATTCCAGAACAATCGGATCAGTTCAATATCATCTTTCAGAGTGCCTTTTTCGAATATGCCCAGAATCCATTTGCCCAGATCGGCAACACTTTCAATGGCCGATTCCAGCCAGCCCAGGTTTCCATCTTTGTAAACACGGCAGAGCTCGGCGTACTCTCCCTTCGTGTTCGGATTGAGCGTGCGAAACAGCGTTGTGCTGGCTGTGAATAGAGCGGGATCGCCGGCCTCCATGGGCAAATTCAGAGTGCCCAGATTCTTCAGAAAACCCCAACCTTCATAACCGGCAACCTGACCCATTAGATTGTCGATGATCAAATAGGGCATCCACCAGTAAATTCGCTCCGGTTCGCCATTGACGCTGACTGCCAGCAGAGTCCAGATAGCCCATTCGCGATCTGGTATCCATCCCACCGATTGTGCCGGCGTTGTCAGCTTCTCCACATTCATGTACGTTACAACGGCTGTCGAACCCACCGCCCGAACGCGAACAGAGCCATCGGTAGTACTGCCCAGGAAAGTCTGGGCCCGCGCCGTAATAGCCTCCGGATCCACATCGATGCCAAAAGCATAGCAACGGGCATTGGTAAATACGCCCGGTGGCTGCACCGAAATCTGGCCGTGTCCGAGCATGGAACTGTGCCTTGGCATGCTGCCTGGATTGTTTGCTTGCATAAAATCTTCTCCAACAATGGTTTCCGGGAATCCGGATATGGCTCTGGAAGCGGCCATGCCGGACATGACCGCGCCTTCCACGCATGTTACATTCATTCCATTTTTGGTCCATGCGCCGGCCAGATAAAGGTTATCGAATCCGGACGCGGCCCCCATTCGGTATTGAATAGAATCGGCGAAAGACCCTACCACGGTTTCTGTGGGATCGATATTCGCCCGAAGAAATTGATCTTTCAGTCTTTCGGGCCCCTGCGAAGAGTCCGGTCCGTACAGTTCGTTCCAGTCCAGGCTGTCTTTTCCGTTTAATGCATTTTGCCACATGCTGTAGGCGTAGGATCCAAACCAATCGCTTGCAATTCTATACACAGCCTCATAGCCTTCGGCCGGCGTTGCGCTACGGTCCGACGGTCGGCGGTATAGATCGGTATTGAACGGACCACAAAAATAATGAAGCGAACGCGGCGGATCCTTCTGGGGCCAGCCTTCCACCTTAAGGACCTGGGTCATATCGGCCCATACATCCACGGGCTCGGCCCCGCCCGGAGAAGCGGGTCGGCAATGGCAGGGCTCGCACAGCTCGGGCTCTTCGGGTTTCCAGCCAAGCTCGGCATTACTCTTTTTCATCCACAGCTGGATTCCAAAAGTTGGGATCAAATCCAGCTTTTCCGTCATGGTGCGGAACCGTGAACTGGAGGCGATTAGCTCGGAAGCCAGGCTTCCCTCTTCGTTAAGAACTTTGAATGCACCGAGTGAAATGCCGAGAATAACAGAATCAAAATTCTGGCCCGAATGCAGAGTTTCGCTCCCGACTGCAGGCCACGAGTTCCAATGCGATTCAAAGTTTACCTTGTTCTGCTTGAGAGTGGCGCCGTCTTTCAGTTGATCCCATAGCGGTTCCGACGGCCAGCAGAGCAGATTGTCGGCTTTGAAGACCGGATCATAGGGATCGCCGCTTTTGGTTTCTGCCTGAATATCCAGGCGTATGCTTTTGATTGCAGTTTTGGATTCGTTCAATTCCAGATGCTTCACTTTGCGAAAGAAATGGAAGCGGACCCCTCTTTCTTTAAGCACTCGATAAATCGGAGCGATGAGCGCTTCTCCCATGCCCGATTGTACCTGGTAGAGCACCGCTCCCTTGTATTGTGTGCAAATCCGAATCAATGCCCGGGCGGCCGAGCCCGCGGCCCAGGAAGGCCGATCGGTATCGCCGCCCTGGTAGGCGAAGGGAGTATCATAGTAGGCGCGCATTACAGACCATTCATTTACGATCTTCTGGTCGCCTCCGTTTTCGATGAGCCACTGCCTGAAATCCAGATAATCGATGCGGTTCAAGTCCCAGTCTTCGAGGATTCCGTATTTGGGATTGATGATACCCAGCACAAAGGCGATGCCCACATCCATGGCATTGCGGATATGGTGGGCATCTACATTGGAATCCGAGTAGTCTCCAAGCTTTTGTAGTACGTATTTGCGAAACGTGGTGAGTAGCCATCGTATTGCTTCGATTTCATCTTCGTCGGCTGCACTAATTCCAAATTCCGGTCCATCGGATTCTTCGGTTCCCGCAAAACGCAGTAGCAATCGTCTTGCCGCCTCCAAAAAGTCGATGGCTTTATTGGCACCGAGCAGGCTTTCATTGGATTTCTTTTCAACGCCTTTGCCGCGTTTCAGACTTACCGATTCCACGGTGGCACTGGGGCTCTTTTCGAGCGCCCGGCCCAGAGAATGGACAATCCAATCGGGAAGATCTTCGCCATCCGGGGAGTCATCGTTCTGGTCGAAGAATGACTCAATGATGATTCGAATCAAGTTGATGAATTCAGTTATATAGCCCCAGGGAGTAAGAGAAATTCCGCCGGTACCTGGCTCGTCTGCATTCTCTGGCCAGTTTACGTCCCAGTAGCTATAGCGACCGTCGATTTGCTGTCCCACCGGAGTGTAGGAGTGTTTCTTGAATGCATCCGACCAGCGAGCAAAATGGAAATCTGGTTCCAGTCGAAGAAGTTCATCGTAGCAATCGCGTAGTACTGCAAATGCGTTCTCGTAGAATCCGAACCAGATATGCAATCCATGCTCTTCGTTTCGGTCATTCTGATCCTGGTTTCTCCCGCTGGCCAGTTTGCCGCCCAGTCGCCAGCCCATCTGGTACAGATCCACTGAGTACTTCTTTCGAAATTCTTCGGTGCGGCTTAGTTCGTAGGCCGCCGTCAATGCGGCAATTCCTCCACCCAGAATGA
>JAGRNC010000383.1 GCA_020440935.1 Leptospiraceae bacterium
GATCCCCGCCCTGGCCAAACCGTCCTTCCAGGGTTCCTTCGGATCCGTCAATACGGATGGTGCGGCCTTCTTGAAAGGAATTTGCATTCATCCGCAATACCGCCGTGACTCCGTTCTCAAATTCAATGAGCGAATCCACATGATCTGGCTGATCGGAGCCAGTGCGATAAACGCAACCTCCGTATGGTCCGGTACGCAGCGCTTCCAGCACCGATTCGCGGGTAACCGGCCCGCTGACGATGGTAGACGTGGGCCAGTGTTTCCACAGGGAGAATGTCTGCAGACCCGGGAGCCGGAAAATCCAGGGAGCCTTGAGCGCAAGCTGCCCCAGAAAGGCCATTGCTACTAAATAGATGCGAGAACGCCGAACGCTGGCCCGTGCACGGGCTACCTCGCGCTTCAGCGGCAGCCCATCCAGATACATTGTTTTAGCATGATATCTACAATCGTGGGCGCTGCATCCGTCCAGGCATCGATCCGCCGCCCCCTGGGGCTCCTGGGATCGGGCAAAGGTCTGTACGCTGCCATTTGCAGAAATGGATGCTGCTCGGCTGTCGGCAAACCAACCGATTAGATCGAAATCATGGCTGCATTTAGCAAGTAGCACCGGACTACTTTTCCGACTATCATTCCAGTTACCGCGCACGTAGGAATGGGCAAAATGATAGTAACTCACATTCTCACAATGAAGTATGCTGCGTAGTTCGCCCAGCGAGCCCGATCTTATCTCTCGCTGGATGGTGGAGAAGAACTGACTGTGACGCAAGACATGGCATCCCATCAGCACAGCATTGTTTCTGTGACGACGCATGGAATGCAACTGTCGATCCCAGCGATTCAATTGCGCAACGGTTAGCCCCACTGGTTTTTCCAGGAGAACGGAGACGTTGCAGTCGGCGAATGCCATGGCCGGGGCCAGATGCTCTGCATCCGGAGTGGCAATAACAACAGCATCCAGTTGGTCTGCCTGCTTCAGGAGATTCTGCCAGCGTTCGGTACTGTATGCGGCGCCCAGAATAGAGGCCAGGTATTCGGCTCTACGCGGATTCGCATCGCAAATGGCAACAATGTGGGCTCCTGCGGACTGCAGATGCTTTCCATAGATTGTTCCGCGGTCGCCCGCTCCTAGAATGGCGATCCGGACTTTTCGCTCTGTCATCGATGAATCCATAAAAAATGGGTATCTGCCCTCCGTCAGCGGCTTTCCGGTGCGCGGAAACCTATTTGACCGCAGGGTGCCACAGGAAAACAGTGATAGTAAATTCGTAAACTATTGCTTCAAAGAATTACAGGATTCCTATGACCCAGCAGACAGCCAATTCTACGGATACGCAGACCGATCCATTGTACACAAGAATCATTGCGCAGCTCAACGAAGAGAAGCTCGCAAAGGATCTGACGCAAGTCCAACTAAGCCGCATTAAATTGCTGGAGGAAATTGCCACCGATTTGCCTTCATCCAGCCGCGGCGCCGAAATACGATCCATGCTGGAGGAACATTTAAAGGAAAACGCCTCCTCTCTGGCTGCAAGATATGTAATTGGAATTCAGGATCTTCAAGAAGATCGAAAAACAGGCATTGAATACCTGGGCGACCTGATGCAAGAGTTTCAGCGTGCAGCCCGCTGGCCCATTGTGGACCACATAGCAGATCATGTGCTTCAAGTAGATGAAAACCACCGCACTGCTCTTAGAGCCAAAGTGGAAAGCACCGAGCGCCTGAGGGGCAAAAAGGAACTGAAGCCTTACCTGGAGCGCCTGGCCACTATAGATAAGAATAATCCGGACATCGCTCGCAAGTACGGGATGGCTATTCTGGAAGAAGAGCCCGAACGCGCCGTGGAATTTCTCAAAATGGCGGCGGAGTCCTACGTAAGACAACGGGATTACAATAATTTAGAAGAAATCTGGCAAATTCTAGTTAGCAAAGCCTATAGCGACATTCCATTTTTCGAAAAGCTGGAACGAATCCTGGCCGCAAACCGGGAAAAAACCCGCATTGCCGCCTATCTCGTGGGCCTGGTCGAGCCTTTCCGTCAGGAAGAAGACTGGGACAACGTTATCCATATCTTAAAGAAGATTCTGCAATATGAGCCCAATTCGTCCCGAGCACGTTCGGATCTGGTGCGAGCCTATCGCGCCCGCTACGAAAATCATTCGCTGTTGAATGAATTTCTCAAGATGTCCGATCTCACGAATAACCGTAAACCGGTAGCTTCGGCCATCGCCAACTTTGAACGAAACATCGTTTTCGACACAGGAAACTACGTGTATCACAGGACTCGTGGCGTAGGAAAGATTACCGAGATCGACTCAGAAAACGTAATCATCGACTTTCGCGACAATCCGGGGCAGCGCATGAGTCTGCAAATGGCTATTTCCAGCCTTCTTCCGCTGGAGCCTTCGCATATCTGGGTTCGATACTACGAAAACCCGGAAGAGATGAAGAATATCTTTGAAGAAGACCCTATTGAGTTCTTCACAATTCTTTTGAGTTCTTATAACAAGTCCATCACCCTGGCGGAAATCAAATCCGAGATCGCGGGCAAATTCATAGATGCCGGCGATTGGTCCAAGTGGTGGAGCCGCACCCGTACCCGACTAAAAAAAGATCCAAATTTTGGATTCAATCCGCGTAAGAAAGACGAACTGCTGCTCCGCGAAAAAGAAGTAACTCTAGCCGAAGAACAAGAAGAGAAATTCCTTCATACGGCCGACTGGAACGCGAAGCTAGAACTGGCCATGGATACTCTAAAGGATCCAGACACCCGCGCATCGGCGGAAACCTGTAGCCATTTCTATCTGGAGCAAGAATCCAACAAAGATCTGACCAAACGACTGCATTCCTTCCTATTTCTGGAAGCCGCACAAGAAGCATTTCCGGATATGGAACTGCCCCGTCAGATTACGCGCGATATGGTAAAAGCCATCTTCGCCGAAGAGACCGAGAAGGCGCTGGTCAAACTGAGCGCAGATACTCCGGTCACAGAATTCAAACGAAGCATTGTAGATCTGGTTATCGAAACTCGCAAAGAGGACTATCAGCAGATCCTGAGCAAGATTCTATTCGAATTGCCCATCAAGGTTCATCGCTACGTTATTGGCGAGCTAAACCGTCTGGGACAGATCGATACTCTTCGCGCTTTTGTAGAGAAAGTATTCCGCAAGTATCGTGAAAATCCGGAGATCTTCCTCTGGGTAGCACGATCCATTCTGTCCGGTCAGTGGACGTATCCCTGGATTCCGGCGAACCGCGAAGAAGTTATTCTGATGGTATTCAGGCTTCTCAAACCTCTGGTTCGCATAGAATCCAAAGGCACCCGCTTAAAAAACCAGGCAGTGGAATCCATCTTTGGAAC
>JAGRNC010000384.1 GCA_020440935.1 Leptospiraceae bacterium
GTCTTCCAGGGCGGCAGCGTTTAAAAAGCGCCCGTTCGACAATTTGAAGTTATCATCGGTTCTCCCCAGGAAGCGAAATCCTTCACCCTGAGCCTCTACTATGTCGCCGGTGTCCCACCATTGGCCTGCCTCCAGAATTCGTAGAGCCAGCTCGGCTCCCTGGCCTTCGGCCCGACTACCGATGGCAGTGCAAAGATTCGGTCCGCGAAAATGAAGCGTTCCATTCTCGATCTTCACTTCGCATCCCAGGGCGTTCCCCAACCAACCTGGCTCCAGTTCACCAGGTTTCCCCAGGGTAATTCCAGGCGAAGCTTCGGATTGGCCGTAACCCACTCTAAATTGCGATCCGCGCAAAACAGCGCTCAGTTCTTCCGTAATGGGCGCTCCGCCGATCAATCCTCCTCGAAATTGCCGCAATGTCCGTAAACATTCTGGATCTCCAATAAGCTTCAGTAAGGCGCCAGGTACCGAGTTCATGTAATCGATGTCAAACCGCTGACAGACCTCAAGGAATCGTTCAGGACCGGTGGCCCGATCTCTAACCAGCAGACTGCAGCGCAGTAGTGCAGGTATTAAATCGAGCACAAGACCAAAGGTATGATTCCAGGGCAGATAGCTCAGTACTCGGCAACCCTTTAATCGAAGTCGAGGAATATGCGAACGCAATACCGAATAAAGGGAACGGTCCGAAAGCGTCACCCATCGTCCCCCGCCTGTGGTCCCGGACGTGCGAAGCACAATCCGGCGTTCCTTGCTCTGGCCGAGCAGGCTGGCCAGGGGAGGCGATTCCACTGCGCTTACTTTGTCGTCCTTGCTCCTGCGACGATATTCCAGAGCAACCGCGTCGCGGTGCGCATTGGCTTCGAAGAGCTCGAATGGTGGGGATGGCTCATACGCCGAAGTTCCATGGGCCGCCCTGACGCCGCGGACTGTAGCCCGCGATCCAATGAGAACATCGGGCCGCCAGAGCTCCCATTCCTTCCATACTTCGCCGGTGCCCATTTCCGGATGGCCCGCGATAAACGTTCCTCCCGAGCAAAGCGTCGCTACCAATACTTCCAGAAACTCGGGCCCACTTTCCAATTCGCAGAGCACGATGGGCTCCGTTCCTTTCCATCGATCCATCCATAATCGCGCCCCTGCCCAGAGGGCCGCAGAAGAAAGCAGTCCTTCCGGAAACGCCACCAGAGGTTCGGCGCGACCCCGGAGGTGTTCATAGAATAACTTTTTCCAGGGATTTAGCTCCACTTCACAAAGATCCAGTTCTCTTTGTTTCCTTCCTTTCTGTACAGATGCACTTTAACCGGAGTAGGTTTCATCTTGTAGGTAAAAGTATAGGGAAAGATAAAATCCATGGATCCTTCGCTTACACCTTTTTGAAAGCTACCCATAAAGATGGCGTTATTTGTGCACGGCGCTATCTCACTGAAGAATAGTTTTCCTTCCGCTTCGGATACGGCAACCCCCGATTTTTCCGATTCATGCCGGCTAAACAATTGGATTCGCCCTTCGTCATCAAGCTTAATCACTCCATGCGGGGCATCGTCGATGGCTTCGCGACTCAGCGTTGCGATGCTTTCGATAAACTCTTTTTCGACGAACCGGGCGCTACTCTGAGCCCAGTAGGCCGCCTGCTCCTGAATTCTTTTCAGAATTGCATCACTCATAATTCTCCTCCATTGGGATCGGTCAAGATGCGCTTTTTCGTTTTCGAACAAAGATCTTCTTTGCTCCAGCGATCGTGATCCGATTTCCATCTATGACAATTGCATTCTCGCGATCTGCATACAGATCCACGAGTTGCGCTTCCATGCTCTTGATTAGAGCAATGATTTCCGTCGCAGAACTAACACCCAGTTCTACCTGGAGAAGCTCCTTTTCAGCATACAGTGTTATAAGCTGCGACTCCAGACTCTTCAGCAAATCTTCTTCTGCCATTTACACCTCCTGCCTACCGAAACTAGCCGTCGGGCAGCTCTGTATTCTGCGATCGGCTAAATACAATGTGTACATCGTTGATGTAACGGCTGGCAAAGCCCACTTCGCAATAGGCCAGATAGTAATTCCACATTCTCTGAAACGTCTCGTCAAATCCCATTTTTTCCACGTCATCAAGCCGGGCATTAAATCGTTCGCGCCAGGCGTGCAAAGTCCGGGCGTAGCTCAGCCCCAGGCTTTCGATGCTGTAGATATTCAAATCGGTGACCCGCTGCAGCGATTTCATAACCTCATACTGGGAAAGCAAAACCGCGCCAGGAAAGATGTGTTTTGCAATCCAGTCCGCGCTACGGATGTATCCTCGGTAAGAGGACTCCGGAAAGGTAATACATTGAATAAGCATTATCCCGTTCGGCCTTAATAGAGAGTTCATCTTCTTAAAGAATGTATCGTGGTACTCCAATCCCAGAGCCTCTACCATTTCAATACTTACGATTCGATCGTATTGGCCTTGAATATCGCGGTAATCGAGTAGCGAAATTGTAATTCGGTCACTCAGGCCTTCTCGCTCAATCCAGTCTTTTGCATATTCGTATTGCTGCCGCGAAATAGTGACCGTCTTTACTTTGCAGCCGTAATGCCTGGCGGCATAGATCGCAAAACCGCCCCAGCCCGACCCAACTTCCAGGAGTTCCAGGTCCGGGCGAAGGGCCAATTTCTTGCAGATGGTCTCAAATTTCTTCTCCTGCGCCACGCGCAAATCGCTCACTCCTTCGCTATACTTGCCGGACGAATAGGCCATGGTTTGGTCCAGCATTAGCGAATAAAGGTCATTCGATATATCGTAATGGTATCCGATGTTTCGCAGGCTACCTTTCCTGGTATTCTTGCGAAAGGAATGCCGGATCTTGTCTACAAAATTAAGACCGCCTACCACGAGACTCTTTGCGGCGCTTTGTGCGAACGTTGGATTGGAATCGCCGTTTTTTAGAAACCATTCCAGCACTCCTGGCAAATCATCCGTATCCCACAGCTTTTCTACATAGGCTTCTCCAAATCCGATGTCACCGTGCAATACGGTATGCGCAAAAAACCGTTCGTCCAGAATGCGCATTGTTACGGGCGCAGCTTCCCGGTCGCCGTAGGTAATAGTTCCATTCTTCCATTCCAGATCCAGCCGACCCTTCCCTGCCTTAGAAAGTATGCGATGGACAATCGTTTGATAAATGCCCGAAGGAAAGCCTGCAAGCTGTTCCGGTGGATTGGTAGGTTGGATTCGTTGTTCAGACTGTAGCATTGGTAACCTCTTTTCTTTTTTCTTCATCTCTACGAATCAGCTCATCGGTGGATTCTTTTCCGTAATGGGGGATCTTTTTCAGGAAAAGTCGGAGAGCATGCCAGTGTATGAGGGCGATGACCTT
>JAGRNC010000385.1 GCA_020440935.1 Leptospiraceae bacterium
GGCCGCCAGTATCGGGGGCTACCAAATACTACGTATTTCGCTACGACTACAGTAAACGCGCCTGGGAAGGTCCCAAGAGCACCAACGGAACCAGCTATGTCGATAATGACGGATCGGTGCGTAGTGGGCGGTGGTTTGCCTATGCGGTGGTGGCATCTAATACGGCCGGAAATAGCAATTACAGTAAGCCAGCGCTGGGCCGAGCCAATCCAAATGCTCAGCGAGCTGGAATGGTACTGCCGGCTCCAGAGAATCTTCGTGCCACTCAGAATTCCGCCGGCGAAGTTACCCTTCAATGGGATGCCGTGAAGGGAGCCAGCGAATACTATGTATTTCGTACCAAAGCCAAGGGCGAAGACCTTCTGGACAATGATAGCGGTTCCGATTATGAATTCGTTTCTTCTGTTCCGGGCTCTACGACGCAATTTAAAGAGAAACTACCAGGGGAAGCGGGAGATCTCTTCCTTTATGTTGTTCGGACAAAATCTGAGCTCGGCGGAGAATCGGAAAACTCGGAGGCGGCCAGCGCCTATAAGGATCCCGAGGTCGTAGCGGTGAAACACCGATTGCTGCCCGGCGCTGGATTGGATCGATTCCAGGGGAAATGGTCCGGTCAGTATTACGATGGAAAAGTCCGAAAAGTAACGCTTTCCGTTAATGCTTCTGGAAGCAATTTCACTCTGCAGCTTTCTGTGGACGGCTCCAGCAAGACCTATCAGGGAAAATATGCGGCCATGAGCGATGTGCTGGATACCGGCGCGCTGGTGGTTCGTCTGGATCAGCAGGATTCGGATCTACTGTACGTGGAGGCGGCCGAAGAAGTGCCCGGTGCAGGTGGCCGCAACTTTACGGTAGTAAAACAGAATTAAGGAGCCAAATGCGACTTCGACCTTCAGCGCTCATTACTGCGATTCTTCTGGCCGGCATTTCTGGCGGGGCCCTGCAAGCGGCCCCGTGCGGAGAAGATTGCGGCTACAGACAGGCTGGCTGGAAAGAATTCTCGGCCATTCCTGGCGCCGATCTTCCCGGCCAACTGGATGCGGCACCGCTGCCATCCGAGATTGATCTTTCTGCGCAAATGCCGCCGGTGGGGCAGCAAGGCGAACAGGCCAGTTGCGTTTCCTGGGCGGCCGTCTATGCCGTAAAATCTTTCTATGAGCAAAAGAAGCGAAACTGGTCCTATGATAGCCCGATGTCTGGCGGGCCGGGCCATCACGTTTTTTCTCCCGCATTTTCGCAGGCGTATCTGGGTAATCGAAGCAAAGGAGTTACTTTCCCCGAGGCTCTGGACGTTCTTTTAAATCATGGCGCCGTTCCCTGGAGCGAAATGCCTTATAGCGCCAGTAATACCGGCGCCTCGGTTCCCACACGATTGGGACAGATCGCCGGACAGTTTCGAATCTCTGGTTATCGACTTCTATCTTCTAGAAGTCCCGAATCGATCAAACGTCAGATTGCCGCGGGAAATCCGGTGATGGTGGGAATGCTTCTCTATGAAAACCTCCTGGATCTGAAAGACGGTATCTATGCGGGCCCTTCCGGAAAGTTCATGGGCGGCCATTCCGTGGTTATTGTGGGATACGATGATGATCGTGGCGATGGCGCTTTCAAGGTAATGAATTCCTGGGGTAATGCCTGGGGCATGGACGGCTTTGGGTGGATTTCTTATGATGCCATGGCATCGCTCATTCGTGCCGCATTAATTATCGAAAATAGCGATTTGCCCGAAGGACAGCCCGCCCTGGCCTTACCGGCGCCAGGTCGACTGGTAGCCAGCCGAGGCGATGCAAGTTCGGAAATCCAGGTGCAATGGGACCACGTGGCCACCGCGCTGGCCTATGAAATACAGCGGTCGGCGGGCGATTCCGATTTTAAAGCGATAGGCTTTGCCACTACTACGATATTCAGAGATACCACAGTGGATCCCGGTCGGACCTATGCTTACCGTGTACTGGCCATTAGCGAAAAAGGAAAATCCGATCCGGCCAAAGCGCCTGTAGTGGAAGGGTATGCGATGAGCAATCCGGATCCAGGATCTCGGATTGCGCTGGTCGACGGACGAGTCTTACAGAAAGGCTCGCAGTTGTACGCGGTGCTTGAATGGAGCGCGACCGGTAATTCCTTCGAAGTGCAACGCTGGAATGATTCGCTGAACGATTGGACAACTTTGGGTCGGGTTCAGGAATCCAGATTTACCGATTATCGCATTTCTCCAGGAGCACGATACACTTACAGAGTTCGTTCGCTGCAGGGTTCAATTAAGGGTCTCTGGAGTTCGCCGGTGGTATTGAATGCGGCCGGAAAGAACCTGCCTCCTTCGATTGTCACAGGTCTGCGTGTAAGCCAGGGAAGTATTCGTGGCAAAATTCAGCTGGCCTGGGATCCGGCTCCCGGAGTGGAGGAGTATCGTATTTATCGATACGATCCTAAAAGCAAGAAATGGGAGGGCCCTTTTCGCACAAATGAAGCGGCCTTTCAAGACAGTTCTTCCGATCTTCGCCCGGGCGAATGGTACGGTTATCGAATTGTTGCCGTAAACGCCGCGGGCTCAGGCCCAACCACGCCCGTAGTCTATGGTAAAACCTCCACTGTGCTAACTGCGGAGCGTTCCATAAAATCCCTTAATGCTCCAGAAATTATCTCTGTGGGTTCCGGCTCCAGGATTCCCATTGCCTGGAAATCAGTGGAAGGCGCCGATTCCTACGAAATTCGAGCTGCCCGATTACCGGGCGAAGACTATCGACAGATGGCCATCGTGGATGGCACTTCCATGGCCCTGAATTTTCCAGGAGCAAAAGGTGAATTGTATTCCATCCGTGTATTCGCCCGATCGGGTCCATCGGTTTCGCCTGCCTCGGAACCGGCGGTCGTTTTTCAGAATCCCGAAACTCCCAGAGAGCGATTTCTTGGTATCTTTGATTCCAACCCCTGGTCCGAGCGATCCAAATTCATTGGCCTGGAATGGAAATCGGATGGATCGGTGGCCGAGTATTCGCTGCATATGTCCGGAAATAAGCCGGTGCAGGCCAGGCTAACAGGCCCAGGCATCGATCGAACATTCTCTTTAAATGGCCCTGCTTCCAGCCGTTCCATAGTATCCGGAGGTTTCGAATTTAGAAGATCCGGCGATGGGCGAATCATTGAGCTAAGCGATCCGCTGGGAACGATGTTTCATTCCGGCCACATGGTATTCGTTGCACAATAGGCGATACTACAGAAATCTAATCGAATAGTCTGAGTGCCATTGGGTGGAATCTCGGTGCGCTCCTCCTTCGAATCTACCCTACTGGTCCGCCCTCAGCTTCGCGCCGGTGGCCAGGGAATTAGAAGACTGGTTCTTTTGCGGTAGTTTT
>JAGRNC010000386.1 GCA_020440935.1 Leptospiraceae bacterium
AATTTCTGGAAGGTCTCTGGATCCACGCCCACGGTTATGCGCGTGGCCGATTCCATTTTGGTTCCCAGTTTTCGCGCAATCACTCGCTGGCCCGCCAGGGCATCGCCGCCTATGATTTCGCCTCTTCCTTCTTCCAGGATGATTTCGTGCCCGGCTGTGAGCCGGCTGTGCATCGATACTTCCTGAATGTAGATGCCATGCCCGGCCAGAAGCGAACTTTTCTGAGCAAAGCGCGCAAATATGCTACCGGCGGCTTCGATGTAACCGCTATTTCGAGTCACAGAGCCGCCCGATAAAATGATATCTCCTTCAGCCTTAAGAAAAACGTTGCTTACCGTCTTTTCGATTATGATATCGCCGCGGGCACGCACCTGAAATCCGTCCAGGACGCTGGAGCGCACGACGACGGTTCCAGGAAAATCGATGTGACCTGTGGAGTAATCCACGTTGTCCAGCTCCAGGATCTCTTCTACATCAATGCGTGGGAAGCGGCTGTGGAAGCTGGAAACCCGAGCGTGACCATCAATGCTGGCGAAATACTGCGAGCCTCGCGCTTCCACATTCATGCCCGCCTCCAGAGCTATCGAAGAACCGTCCGTGGAAGGAATGGGTTCGCCGCGCACCGTGTAGCCAGGCTGTCCGGCTACCCCAGGTAAGATAGTGGCCAGCAGGTCGCCCTTTGTACAGGTCTGCACAACATTCAGGTTGCGGAAGTCCACAGGATCTTGCTCGCTCTGGCCTGCCTTTCGCACCGGCACTGCCCGAGGATTGGGATCGATTTCCCATTGAACCTGCGCATCCCGGGCAGCGGTGGGCGGCTTACTGGAAGCTACCCTGTAGGCCTTCCTCTGGAATCCGCGATTCTCCAGCTCGGGTAGATTTCGCTCGGCAATCTTCTGGATTAAATCTTCGTCGATGCCAGCAACAACGCCTGCCTGCGCAAGTTGCTGCCCAATCTCTTCTGCTGTGGGCCATCGGCCTCCATGTCGGGGAGCGGAGATAGTAAAGGTGGCCTCGGAACCGTCTTCAGCAACATCCACTTCTAGATGGGCATCTTCGCTTTCGGGTTCTTCCCAGGGTCCAATGTCGAATGCGGCGCCATTGGCGCTGGCCACGGCCTCATCGATGGCTGCAGCATCGTAGTCTTTGAGTCCAAACAAGTCAAGCCTTGCCTGGATGTCGATTTTCCGCACGGCCCTGCCCTTCTTCCCGGCAGGGAAAACGCGCAGAACTGCCCTTCCATTTTCATTTTCCAGAAGGAAATGGCCGTTTCCATTTTCTTCGATGGAGCGTAAAAAATCGACGTGCGATTCCAAACTAGTCTCCTCGCTCCGCAACCCGGGCAAAGTCCAGGAAATAATCGGGATAGGTTTTTCGAACGCATCCTGGATCCATGATCTCTATATCGGCGGATGCAGCCACCAGGGAAAATGCCATGGCCATGCGGTGATCACGATAGGTGTGAAACCGCGCTGATTGAACTTTCTGCGGCGGCTCAATGGATAGCGAATCCAGCGTTTCGATAACGCGGGCTCCTGTTCGCTCCAATTCTGTGCGAATGCCGGCGATTCGCTCGGATTCTTTTACTCGCAGGTTTGCAATGTTTCGAATGCGCGATGGCCCATCGGCGAACAGATTGAGGGTGGCCAGGGTCATGGCCGCATCGGGCATGGCATTCATGTCCAGATCCAGGGCTCTAAGATGAGATCCTCCTGTGCATTCGATGGAATGTCCTTCCATGGAGATGCGAGCGCCCATACTCTCCAGGATTTCGCAGAACCGTGTGTCCCCCTGTATGGAACCAGTCCCCAAGCCATGCACTCGAATAGGTCCATGACCTGGAATGGCCGCTGCAGCCAGGAAATATGTGGCCGCGCTGGCATCGCCTTCAATTTCGTAATGCTCGGGTGCACGATAGACCTGGTCGCCAGGAATAACAAACCTTTGATACCCTTCGCGCTCCACGGATACCCCAAAATCCAGCATCATGGACAGTGTGAGATCGATATATGGCTTACTTACCGGATCATCGGCCAGCTCCAATACAAAATCCTTCCCGGTTAGAGGGGCTGCAAGTAGCATTGCCGAGACAAACTGGCTGGAAGTCTTGCCCTGGATCTTTGCTCGATCGGATTTCCAACCATTGCCCGAAATTCTTACCGGAGGGCATCCGCCTTCGCTAGCATGCACCTCGACGCCAAGGGAGCGAAGACAATGAGCCAGATCGCCAATAGGCCGACGGTTCATTTGTTCATTGCCTTCGATGGTGTATTCTCCTCCAATAGCGGAAAGCACCGCGAGCATTGGGCGCATGGCCGTGCCCGCATTTTCCACATAGAAATACGATTCCGCAGGCTGCAATCCGTCCGCCGAAATGCGGGTACCATCGGACTGGCTATCCACTCGAACTCCCAGGGAAGGAAGAATCTTCTTTAGAACTGTGACATCTTCGGAATCGGGAAGTCTGCTGAGTAAACAGCCGCCGCCGCTGGTTCCCATGGCTGCCATCAAAAGCGCCCGATTGGCTATGCTTTTTGATCCGGGCAGATCCACCTGGCCGGAGAAATGCTTAACTCGAGAAATGTGTAAAACGTCTTCCTCTCCGGCAAATGAGGCCGCGTACAGACCACTTGCCTCGGCCATGCGGCTTGCAAAGGATGGCTGCACCGGCGTGGAATCAGAGGGCATATCCTTCAATGGCCTGCACCCCGGGAATGACAACTACTTTGGGCAGGAAAGGATGGAACCAAAACAATTGCTGAACGATCGGAAAAGTGCCTCCCACGAAGAGTTAGAAGAAGGAAGCAAGCTCCTTCTGGATTTCTACAAACTGGGCTTGGTTTCCGATTCCGGTTCACAGGATCTGCTCCCGGTTGTTGTGCAGAATGCATCCACCGGCGAAGTCCTCATTCTGGCTTATGCAAATGCCGAGGCCCTGCGCCTGAGTCTGGAACGTAGAATTGCGGTTCTGTTCAGCACATCAAGAAAGCAGTTATGGATTAAAGGGGAAACCTCCGGTGACTATCTGGATCTTATTGATGTGCGGGTGAATTGCGAGCAGAACTCCCTGCTGTATCTGGTGAAGCCCAGAAAAGGCGGAGTATGCCATACCCGAGATGCATCTGGACAGACTCGGCCATCTTGCTTTTACCGCCGGATTGGCGATGATGGTTCTACTCTCGAAGCCAGCCGCATACTTCCATGGCATGATAGCTCAAAATGAGATCTGCCCCGGCCCGTTTCATGGACAGCAAGGTCTCCAGAACGCAGGACCTGTAATCGAGCCAACCTTTCTCCGAGGCAGCCCTGAGCATCGCATATTCGCCCGAGACATTGTAAACAGCCACCG
>JAGRNC010000387.1 GCA_020440935.1 Leptospiraceae bacterium
CATTCGGAAAGTAGAGTAGCCTGGATATATAGTTCACGGGCTCTGGATCTGGCTTCCATGCGCGAAGTTTGCAGTCGGGCCGTATAGTAGCGCTGGTTGGCCTCGCCCTGCTCCTGTCGCAGGCCTCGCTGTCCGGCAAGGTCGACTTTTTGCGAAATCCCAACTTCCCAGCCGCGCACCGGCTTACTTCCGGAATTGCTGATTGCCGTGTTATTTAAATCTAGAATTTCGATGGAATCGGTGCTGGATCCGCGCGTAATGGAACCTTCCAGCGACGGAGCCTCGGGAAGGATGGAGTCGGCTTTGTTCTTTTGCTGGTTTGCAATGTTCGTATCGGCTGTGGCCATCCGAACATCGGGAGAGTTTTCCGAGGCCAATCCCAGGGCATCCAAATAGGATAGCTTGTCTTCGGCCAAAAGAACGGCTGGAAAAAACAAGAGCAAAGAAATGATACTGCGATTCAATCGCGACCGATGTAATCCGGGCTTCTGGTTTTTTCCATGCTTGTAGCCAGAGAACTGACTTTTCTGATTCATAGTCGCTATTAAGCGCTATTCCAGGAGAAATTGCAATGGGTCATTTGTCCCGATGGCTAAAAACGGACACTCAAATTCTAATCCATCGATTGGGTCTCATTTCGGCGTTATTCCTTGCCGCATTCAATGCCTACGACTTCACGCATCACATGATCATGGAGGGCGGCATTAGCTGGCATGCCGGAATCGAAGGCCTCGTATTATTGGGTCTGGCCTTCTTACTGCTGGCCATGCGAAATACAACTCATGAGGAGTTTCGGCGAGCAGCTATGGAGCTTAGCGTTGCGCGGCAGGAACTGGACGAATTCCGTTCCAGAAACAGCCGATTGATGAAAGATTACCGGGACGCTGTCCAAATCCAGTTTGATCGCTGGGGTTTTACGGAAGGGGAGCGCACCGTCGCCGAGCGGCTGATCCTGGGATTCACCTTTCGAGAAATTGCAGCGCAACTGGACAAAAAGGAAAAAACAGTTCGCAATCAAAGTCAATCTATCTACGACAAAGCGGGATTGACCGGGCGCCACGACCTGGCTGCCTTTTTCCTGCAGGATATCCTGGATCTAGAAAGAGACTGAGTTAATCTGCAAACGACCAGCGCTGGCCTGGCTAACTTCGCTGCTGGAATGCCGGGCATCGAATTCGGCGCGCATCTGCCTGAAAAATAGGCAATTCCAAAGGCCCAAACAAGCGACCATCGGCATTCCAGGAAATTCTTTGAAAAAAACTATGAGCCTGGTGGTCCGTCCATTCCGTCCGATACTGTAGTAGTCATATCGGTCGAAAGGGCCCCAAGTGTATTTCGAAACCCAGACAACTCATCAGCTTCCTAAATTTCCGCCTATGGGCCGAAATGCGTCCAAAGGCAGAATCGGCATTACGATTGCGTTGTTTCTGATGGCGCTGTCGACTCTGTCTGCAGAAGATCCAGCGCGTCCGTTTCCCGATCTGTTGATCCCCGAAGACGGCCGTCCTCTTCCAGGGGTACCTACTCCGGCCGGCACACTAATTCGTAACAAGCAGGACTTCATACTTTGCGCCGGCAAGGATTTTCAGAAACCGGCCGCTCCCGGGGATTCGTCCATTCAATGGAACAATTCCACCATAAAGGACGTAGGCCTCTTTAACAACGAAACAGTAACCGAACTGGTAAACGACCTCTCGAGTCAGAATAACCGAAAGCAAGCATTGCAAAGATGGGAGGCTGGGCTCAATGCAGACCCACAATTCTATCCATTTGTTTACAATGCTGCCCGAGCACATTTTCTCTTGCGCGATTTTGACGAGGCCATTCGCTTGTTTGAGCGAGCCAGTGCATTGATTCCAGCTGATCCAGGTCCGTATATGAATATCGCCAGGGCTTGCGAAGAGCAGCAAGAACATCGCTGCGTAGTTTCCTACTATAAAAAGGCCCACGAAAAGGCGCCGCTCAAGCCCGATGCCATCTATGAGCTTGGAATCTACTACCTGGAAACCGATCGTCGCCCGCAGGCCGAGCTGTACCTGAAACGAGGATTTGAACAATTTCCCGAAGATTCTCGAATGAAAATAGGAATGGCCCGTTTGCTTCTGCTTTCAGGGGACCGATTGCGGGCACGCGTACTATTGGAGAGCATACCCACCGAAACTATGGCTGGCGAACGTCGCCAGGATTATGATTTGTCGGTGCATTATTATCTCGCAAATATCTACATTGATTCTCGCGATTACAATCGGGCTCTAAACGAAATAAACATATTGTTAGATAACCCTTCCGATCCATTCTTCCTGAAACATAAAAAAAAGGATCTGGAAAAACAGAAAGGTGTACTGGAGCGTCTTGCAAAGGCGCAGAACTGAGGCAAACATGAAACATTTCCCCCTTCTAATTTCTGCACTGCTCCTGTTGCCCGTGGCAGCTATGGCAGATTCGGTTCTGTTGCGAAATGGAACTGAAATCAAAGGTCGAATTATTCAGCAAAACAGCGCAAGCATTGTGATCGTAACAAACGGTCGCAGACAAACCATCGCCAAGTCTACAATCAGTAGGGTGTTCTACAATAATGACATTGGCGACGATTCGGCCGCCGAAGAAGAGCGACAGAGAAAAGAAGCAGAAAGACTTCGCGAAGAACAACTGCGAAAACAGCAAGAAGAGCAGCGCAAGAGAGAAGAAGAACGCAGGAAAGCGGAGGAGGTCCGGCAACAGGAAGTGCTGCAAAAGATAGAGCAGGAAAAGCAGCAAAAAGAAGAGCAACGAGTCGAAGAGAACCGGCTCCAGGAAGAGAAACGCCTGGAAGAACAAAGAAAACGCGAAGAAGAGCAAAGACGTGCCGAAGAAGAAAGTCGTCGAAATCAGCCCAATGAAGTGAATCCGTTCCTCTCTTCGCTGGACAGAAACGAACTACGCATTCGTCTGGATGGAGGGGCCGGTCGGGTTCGCTCCCTCTTTGATCCCGCAGCCAAACAGATTGAATACTTGCAGTCTTTCTATGGGAATGGATCGGCTGTCTGGTCTTCGGATCCCGCCGAAAAAGACGGAATGGCCGTTGGCCTGGGTTTAGAGTACAGCTACGACCGGTTTCTGTTCCGCGCTTCTACGCGAAGATTGGAATCCGCTTTCAGCGTAGCTGAGTATACCTACGGCTCCGCCACCGACTCGACCACCGGCCTTGCAGTTGATACCTTTACTCTGCAGCTCAACTATTACAATGATGTTCGGCGCTTTGATCATAGCCTGGGCCTGGGTTACACTCTTTTCTCCAATTCCTGGTTGGAATTGCGTCCGCTCATTGACTATACCGCACAGATTACCGAAGAGGACGCCTCC
>JAGRNC010000388.1 GCA_020440935.1 Leptospiraceae bacterium
CTTGTCTAGCTCCGAACTGTATGAAGACCCAATTCAAGAGTGTATACGATCGCTTTTGATCGGCAAAGAGAACCTGCTCGCTGAGCTCCGAGTGGGGACCACCATTGGAACCAATGCATTACTGGAGCGCAAAATCGCAAAGGTTGGCTTTCTGGTCACTTCCGGCTTTGGCGATTTATTGCGGATAGGGTATCAGAGTCGTCCGGATCTTTTTGCTCTGAAAGTACAACTGCCCGAAATGCTCTATGCGGACATCATCGAAGTTCGGGAGCGAATCGGCTGCTCGGGCCAGGTGGTGCAGAAACTGGATCGTGATGCACTGGCAACACAGCTTCTTTCCTGGAAAGGGGTTGTAGATTCCGTGGCGGTGGTTCTTTTGCATTCCGTAGAAAATCCAGAGCATGAGATGGAGGCAGAAAGCCTGGTGCGCGAATTGCTGGGTTTGCCGGTGTATTTGTCCCATCGGTGCAGCCCATTACCGGGCGCTGTGGCACGTGGAGATACGACTTTGATCGATGCCGCGCTGGGTCCGGTCGTACAATCCTATGCCTTAAAGCTTCAATCGTTTATCCGCGAGCCGCTATTCATGACATCGGCCGGAACCCTGGTGCCCGGGGCGGATTTTACCGGCAAAGACAGCTTATTATCCGGACCGGCCGGCGGAGTGAAGGCCGTGGCCGCGCTTTGTCAGCGCTGGAAGGTTCCGTTGGCTGTGGGCTTCGACATGGGTGGCACTTCCACGGATGTATTCGCATACGAAGGAATGCTGGATCGCGGAGATGCAACAGAAATCGGCGGGTACCGGATTCAAGCGCCGCATTTGAGGATTCATACCATTGCTTCCGGTGGCGGCTCCATTCTGACACGATCTGCAGCGCGAATGCTTGTGGGTCCCGAGTCTGCCGGTGCTCGTCCTGGACCTGCCTACTACGGATGCGGAGGGCCTGCTACAATTACGGATGCCAACGCTGTTCTGGGACGACTGCAATCTTCGGCGCTGGAAAACCAATTTGGCCGGGATGGGCGGAGCCCTGCGGACTATTCCGCGGCAGCCGAGGCCATCGGCGCTTTATTGCTAAATCAAGACGACAGTGTGGAATCGGTGGCTCAGGGGTTTCTTTCGATTGCATGCGAACAAATGGCCGGAGCTGTGCGAAAGATGACTGTGGAGCGGGGGCAGGATCCGTCCCTGTTTTGTCTGGTGGCATTTGGAGGCGCTGGAGGCCAGGTTGCCTGCGAAGTGGCGGAACGATCATCCATCGAACGCATCCTTATTCCGCCCAGGGCCGGTTTGTTCTCGGCAGCCGGCATTGCGGCCAGTGACCGGACCACTCTGCACACTTTATCGGTTCAGGACAGTCTCCTTGATGGGTTGAAGGCAGGCCGCGACGAGCTCGATCGATTGCGCCGAGCCTATATCGGAGCAAACATGCGATTTGAGTTTCGACTACTTCCGCCGGGAAGCGATTTCTCCGTTGTCATCGCCTCCGATGAGTGGCCCGACGCTTCCCGACTGGCCGAAGATTTCCGCACTGCATTTTTCCGGATCTATGGTTACGAAACGGGGGAACCTTCGCTGGCCTCCGTTCTTTTTGAAATCATCTGGCCTTCCGGATTTACTCTGCCAGATCAAGCGCCTGTCCGTTCCCCAGGAGAGAGAGCGATCCGAATCTACGATGGAGGCTGGTTGGATGCCACGCTGCATATCCGACAAAACCTGGGAACCGGCGACTCTTTGGCCGGCCCGGCGCTCATTGTGTCCGATAATGACACGGTCTTTTTGCGACCAGGTTGGGATCTGCTGGTTTTAGATGATGGTACGCTGGAGCTTACTGCGCAGCCATCAGACCTTCGTGTGGAGCGTAAGGAAGATTCAGCAGTCGCGGCCGAAATCCACCAGCGATCTCTTGAATCCATAGCCATTGAGATGGGGGCAATACTACAAAAGACGGCACGGAGCGTCAACATTAAGGAACGCATGGACTTTTCCTGCGCTCTTTTTGATGCTTCAGGCCGCATCCTGGTCAGCGCTCCCCATATTCCTGTGCATCTTGGTTCTATGCAAGATAGCGTTCAGAGCGTTATCCGACGATTCCCTGACATTGGCGAGAACTCGAATTTCTATTATATCATGAATGATCCGTATGCAGGCGGCACGCATTTGCCTGATATTACCGTGGTGCGACCAGTTTTCGTGGATGCTGGGCTGCGCTATTTCGTGGCTGCACGCGGACATCATGCCGATGTGGGGGGAATCTCGCCTGGATCCATGCCTGCACGTTCCCGATCCATTGAAGAGGAGGGGATTAGGATTATTCCTACCCGATTTGTTTCGGGCGATCTCGGTCCTGGAGCGATGCTGGAGCAATTATTCCGCGATGGCGGGGCCCGGAATCCAACCATGAATGTTGCCGATCTGGCGGCGCAAGTGGCTGCCTGTAACCGCGGAGAAGCACTACTCCAGAAGAAATGGTCCGCCCGATCCGAGGAATTGGAAGGGTTTATGCGTAACGCTGCCCGAAGCGCGGTTCGCAGCGCTCTCGAGCCACAGTTTCGCCAGAGTGAACTCCTCGCCTCGATTGCCATGGATGCGCCGAGCTCGGTAAACACAGAACAATCTGCGATGGTCGCGCTTTCGATAGAACGTCTGGGCGAATCCTTTGTGTTCGATTTTCGGAGCTCCAGCCCTGCGCCGGTGGGAAACTTTCAGACCCCTCAATCGGTGGTGCGGTCTGCCGTGCTTTACTGTCTCTATCTTCTGGGTGGACGTCAGGTTCCGCTGAATGCGGGTGCGCTGGAAGACATCTTAATTCAGACCGAAGGAACATTTCTGGAAGCAAGCGATCCGGATCCAGTGGTGGCGGGTAACGTGGAAACCTCGCAGGTATTGGTGGATGCGATTTTGCATGCTCTGGGAATACTGAGTCCTGGTCCAGGAACCATGAACAATTTTAGCTTTGGAAATGAAGCATACCAGTATTACGAAACGGTGGGAGGCGGGACAGGCGCAGGCGCTGCCTTTGATGGCGGTTCCGGGATTCAATGTCATATGACGAATTCCAGGATGACCGATGTGGAAATTCTAGAGCGCAGGTTTCCAGTCCTTGTAGAGCAGTTCAGCATTCGGCGAGGCAGCGGCGGGGGTGGTCGCTATCGTGGTGGCGATGGACTGATCCGGCAGATAAGGTTTCTTCAGCCGATGACCGTTTCGCTGCTAACGAACCGGCGGGAGCAATCGCCGCCCGGACTGGAAGGAGGGAGGCCTGCAAGGAAAGGACGCAATATCCTGCGACTCCAGGACGGAAGCGTTCGCAGTCTCGATTACTGTGCAGTGGTCGAAGT
>JAGRNC010000038.1 GCA_020440935.1 Leptospiraceae bacterium
TGTGGCCAGCACGCGGGCCAATTTGTTCGCCTGTGTAAATGCGGGCATTTGTACCCTGTGGGGAGCCCGGGAATCCGATGCGAATCTGCCGCCCATAATCCTACTGCGGGAAATGATCCAGAACTCGCAAACTCCGGAGCAATATTTTGAACGGTTCATCAAGAAGGGCGAGCCCATCGTATCCAATGGCCTGGGTCACTCGGCCTATGGCCCCGAAGATCCCAGAGCAACCGTTTCGCGTAAAATCTTCCACGAATACAGAAAGAATCATCCCGACGCTTTAAAATCGCCGCTCATTCGAAAGGCCCTGGAGGTGGAAGAATTTACTCTTGGGCATCCATTCTTCAAAGAGAAGAAGCTCTATCCAAACCTGGACTTTTACTCCGCCCTGGTGTTCCATCTGCTGGGAATTCCCTCCGAGATGAACAACGTTATTCGAGTAATCGGAAAGCTATCCGGATGGCTGGCTCACTGGCTGGAGCAAAGAAACGAAACCGAACGCCGATCCTTCCGGCCGCGCCAGGTGTACACAGGAAAGATGCACCGTGGCTATACTCCCATGGATCAGCGAAAGTAGATTAGCCTAATACTCAAATGATCAAATGATCAGGGGCGCAATTTGCAATAGAACTCCGCCCCCACTGCTTGAAGAACGCTTCGTTAGCTTTTGTACCTTTTGTATCCAGGCTCGGCCGTGGAATACCGGCCCTTTCCCCGGGATTATTGCCTGGAGACGTCTTTTACCGAGCTCTTATTCTTGGATTTTCGCTGCTTTCTGCGCAGGAAGGTATCCAGAATAGGAATGTGGATTCCCAGCCGCGATAATGCGGTGGTTAAGAAAATAGCAGCTATACCTTCATCGATCCAGCCCACTACAGGAATCAAATCCGTCCATTCTGGAAAGACAATGTAGACGCCGGATACGACGGCAAGAATGATCCAGCCCCAACGCGCCCAGCCTTTGGGCGCCTCCTCCGGTTGCTCATGAACGGACTCTTCTTTTCCGGCGGGAATCGCCTGGTGCACTTGCCTGGCCATACTTAAGAATGCTGCCCTGGCGGGCGGAAGTCAATTCCGATTTCCCGATCTTCGGGAAAGGCTCTGCCTCCATGCCGGCCAAACTCCGCTCCATTTCGCCATCGGAGCTACCGGTAGCAAGGTACCAATAAGAATGAAGAACCTACCAGATTGATTGATGAGACGCCTGCTCCCATGCATCTTGTGGCGGAAAGGCTAATCCCTGGGTGGCTGCCCAATGCGCTTCGCCCAGGTAGGATAGGACTGTTTCAATGATTTCATGGCTCGCTCGGCCATGGATGATTCGAATCCGCGGTATGCCAGAAATTGCATGATTTTCCAGTATGCATCTTCTCTCTGCATCCAGGCCTTTAGCTTTTCCTCGGCCAATTCCAGACAGATTGCCTCCCACGAGTCTTCTTCGATTTCGGCGAGACATTCGCGGGCCACAGTCCGGTCGATTCCCACGGATTGTAGCTCCTGCTCGACCCGACGAGGGCCCTGCCCGTTACGCAATCGGTGCTCAATACGACCCCTACAGAAGCGCACTTCGTTAATCAGGTCCATGGCCTGCAATTTCTCTAGAATGCGATCATGCCAGGAACGCAGGATTCCCCTTTTATTCAGGTATTGCCGAACCTCGGCCGGGGCCCGCTCCCGGCCGGCCAGATATCGGGAAAGAGCGCGCTCATCGCCGGGCTGCAATAGATCCGAAAGCCCTGGCCCGCTCTGGTCGCCGTCCGATTCCAGGGCAGCCCCCTCCGCTTCGTCCCAATGTTCCGACATGGAAGACCTATGATTCGACAATGGTTACACCTCTGCTACGTTCGGTAGGTCGGCTGCGTCGGCTACCTGCGCCTCCCCGGCCACCCGCAAAGTTGCTTCCGATCAGGACAGGGTAGCTCATCTCCTGGGGTAACAGGGCGACCCTTTGTTTCGATTTTCTTCTATATAGCGACATAAAATTTGCTTTACAGGCCCCGGATTAAGGTAAGTCTAAACCATTCATGCGACATAATCCGGGAGTTGGGACATGACCCTCGCACTAATAGCAACCGCCTTTCTGGGCTCCATCGCGTTTTCGCTGTTTCTACGCAAGCTAGATCGGCCCGCGCATCAGCTTTCTCAGATCAAAAGAATTGGAGAATTGCAGATTGAGCAACTGGAAAAATCGGCAGCGCAACACATTCAGGCCATGAAGGATGCAAACCTGGAGTTTGAAATGCTGTTTCATCAGTCCCGTCAGACTCTGGACCGCCTCCGCGAAGAAGCCGATTCCTTTGAAGAACGCCTGGGAAATCTCCAGGAAGACCGACAGCAAATCGATAACCTCTCCGGCCAACTCCACGAAATCGCCGGAAATGCTCGAGAAGTATCGGAGCAAATCCACATTCTGGAAGACGGTTTGGAGCGCATTAATGCCACCCGCCGCGAAATCGACGATCTGGATCAGCGCGTTGGTACAATCCAGGACGATCTTAGTGCCAAGTCGCGACAATCCCGCGAAGAGCTACAGAATGCCCTGGGCGAACTTCTAGAAGAAGCCCGCGAGAAGACTCGGGGATTCGTAGATCAGGAAACCGAATCCCTGCGCATTCTGCACGACCGCTCGGACAAAATTCATAAACGCCTGGACGACGAGATTTCCCAAATCGAGCGGCTGAGCGATCGTGTGGAATCCACCGATCAGCGAGTGGAAGAGCAATGGGAAATTGAAAAGGCACGTCTGGAAGACCGGTTCACGGCTCTGGAGCGCCTTTATAACGAACGCATTCATGCCATGGAAACCGGGCTGGCATCCATCCGACAGGCTTCTGTAGAGTCGATGAAGGACGAGGTAGCGCGAATCCGCAACGAACTGGATGGATTCAGCCTGGAGACCATGTCGCGCCGCGACGAGATTTTGAACGAAACCCGGCGCATGGCTTCTGGCATCGCCGATCAAATCCAGGGATTTCAGGAAAAATTCCTGCAAGTGGAGAACCGACTGCTCAAAATCGGCGAAACCCAGAAACAGACCCTGGAAAGCCGGATGCACGAACTGGAAGAGCACTGGTCGCAGATCGAGGCCGAAAAGCTCGAAGGACTCCAGGAAAAACTGGAAGGAATGGATGCAAGCGTCGAAGAAGTGCGCAAAAACCAGGTCCAGAGCCTGGGCGCAGATGCGGAACGAATCCGTCAAGAAATGCGAAGCGAATCCGTGAATGTGCAGGAAACTCTGCAGGCCATCCTGCAAGATAGTCGTCGACAATTCCATGAGGCCGCCAAAGAAGAAGAGCAAAAGATCGAAGAAGCGCGCCGCAATTACGAAGAACTATACGAACAATTTGAGAACCTCTCCGATCGATTGAAAGAGGCGCTGGCGCGTAAAACCCAGGAACTGGGCGAAGATCTAAAAGACACAGCTCGCGATCAGCAACGCGAAATGCAGAAGTCCAGAGAGGATTTTTACCGACTTAAAGAAGAGCTGGTAGATGTACTGGGTGCAGTGGAAGAACATACCCGCGAATTGAGCAAAGCCCGCAACAAGTTGCAGGACCAGTCCGATCAGGCAAAATCCGACATTCTGGATGCACGCGACGACTTACTATCCGAGCTGGAAAAGAAAGCTTCTAGATTCATGTCCGAACAGGATGAAAAGCTGGGCCGACTAAATGCAACTCTGGATGAAAAGATTGCATCCCAGCTCAGCCACCTCGTCGATCGCGGACAGCTTCAAATCGAAGAACTGGAAAAAAGAACTTCCAAAAATATTCAAGATTCCATGCAACGAATGGAATCCGAAGTCGCTCGCGCCCGCGACAAGTTCGGTCGAATGAAGCAAGAGGTTAGCGAAGAAACCGAACGAATGACCGAGATCAAAGACGATATCTTCCGCCAGATGCAGCGCGATCAGGCTCGCATTGCTGCTTTCGAAGAAAAACTGAGCATGGTAGAAAAAGCCGATTCGCTGGCCACTTCGCTGGACGAAACCGTGAAAGCCCTTTCGGAGCGATTGGACCAGGCAAGGGAAGAACGCAAGAGCATGGCCTCCTTCTTTGAGAAAATCGATACTCTTGCGGAAGGTCGGGAAATTCTGGATCGCGAACTGGAAGAACTGGAATCGCGAAAAGAGCGGATTTCCAAAGTGGAAAGTAGATTCCAGTCTCTGGAATACCGCATGGAAGAGATCATGGCCAAGTTCGTTACCGTGGAAGGCGCAGAGAAGGTGGCGGAGAAAATCGAAGCGCGAATGCTCAAATTTGAAGAATATCGCAAAACCTTCGAAGAGTTCTTTAAAGATCTGAATGAACGCCGCAAATTTATCGAAGGCGCCATTCGACATATCGAAAAATCCCGCAAGGATGCCATGGCCGCCGGCGATTTTGCCCGCGAAATGATGAGCCAGATGGATCGTATGGAAATGCGCACCGATTCCGTAGAAGAAGATCTGCAAGAATTGGAAAGCCGCGCCACCGGGCTGAAGAACCTGGATACTGAGATACAGCGCATCGAGTCCCGGTTTGAGCAAATGGAAGGCCTCATGTCCGATCTGGAGAAAAAGCAAACTCAGATTGGATCCATGGCGCGCAAAATCGAATCGATTCAGTCTTCCGGCGAGGTTGTTCGCACCGAACTGGAAAGCATTCTGTCCGAAGCCGATGAAAAAATGGACCGATTGGGAGCCTTCTATCAGACCGTAGATCGAATGCTGGAAGAAGCAGAACGAGTGCATCAAATGGAAGAGCAAATGGAGCTTTCCAGAAGTGCGCAACCCGAGTCCGCGGCCGTTGGCGCACGAAAAAGCGCGCGATCCAATTCCGCCCTCTCCGACTGGAAGAAAGAAGGGATCATGAGCCTGTATCTAAACCATAAATGGGAGCCGGATTTGATCGCCGAGCGAATGAAGCTGGATCCATCGGTGGTTAGAGCGGTTATTTCTGCAAATAGCTAACCCGGCCAAAGCGCCGATCCAATTAGTGCAAATTAGGCGCCACCATTCGGACGGGCGCCTAATTTACATCGATCATGATGAGAGTGCGATCGTCTTCGATTTGTCCGGGAACGGAAGTTAACTCGGCCAATCGAGCTTCGAAGCGATCCTGAGCAAGGTTCACCGGGGATTCGGACGTCTCCATAATTAAATCCCGAAGTTCATGGTCGCCCAGATGGAGTCCGTCCTCGGTTAACGTTTCGTAGATTCCATCGGTAAAGCAAAAGATCCGGTCCCCGGACAGCAGCTGCATTTCCTGGGTTTCCAGACGAAGGTCATCTACCAGGCCGAGCAACCTCCCGCCCGGATTTAGTTCCAATAGTTCCTGCGTGGATCGACGCATCACCATTAATGGCAGGTGCCCGGCCCTACTGTATTGTAGAACTCGATTCATGGCATGGATGCGCAGGTAGCCGGCGGTAACAAAATGTTCGCCCAGATGATTCCGAATGGTTTCGTGAATGGTCCATAGTATGCGATCGGCCGTAGTGTGCCCCTGCCCCAGAGCCAGCGTATGGGCAATCTTTACCATCGAAGCAAACAGCGCCGCGGGCACGCCATGGCCGGTTACATCGGCAATCAGCAAGTGAAACCATTCCGGCCCTGTGTAAAAATCGTAGATGTCGCCGCCAATGCTGCCGGCCGGAAGATAGAGTGTATGTCCGCTAAATCCATCGGGAAGCTGAAGATTTGCGGGGAGCAATCGATCCATTATAGAGCGCGCCACATCGAGCTCCTTTTCTATGGATAATAGCTTCTCTTTTTCCAGGATAGATTCTTTAAGTTCCAGAAGCATGCGAACTCTGGATAGTAGCTCAATTCGGTCTACCGGGCGCGAAAGATAATCGTTTGCTCCATTTTCGATGGCAGCCTTGAGTTCATCGGCGCTGCCCGCTCGGCCTACCAGAATAATTGGCAATTCATACAAGGAATAGATGTTTCGAAGTTGCCGGCAGATCTCATATCCATTCTGCCCGCTCAAGTATAGATCGATGATCAATAGATCGGGGCTTCCAGTGGCCATGATTTCCTGCAGTGCTGCGGAATTTCCCACGGTAATCACGTTATAGCCGGCCTGAATCAGTCGGCGCTCCTGGGCTTTTAGATTGATCGTATCGTTGTCGGCAACAACGATTGTATGGCTACCCGCGGCGGATTCGGCCAGGCCCACCAGATCGAGCTGCCGTTCCGGTCGACTGCGGGCTCGCAGCGGAGGCGCCGGAGATTCAGACACCGGAATCGTAAAGATCATATTGGTTCCCTGGTCGGACGATTCAGCGCGAATCAGTCCGCCGTGCAACTCGATCAGTTTTCGCGTAATTGTGAGGCCCAGGCCTTTTCCGCTCTTTCGGCCCGCGGCGAGCTGGGGCCGCTCAAATAAAAAGAAAATATCTTCCAGAGCATCGCCCGGAATACCGCGGCCTGTATCGGAAATGGTAAACTCTACAAATCGGTCCAGATTAATAGCCGATATGCGAACGTGCCCCTCCAGCGTAAATTTGATGCCATTATTAACGAGATTCAGTAGTATCTGCCGAAGCCGAATCTCATCGGCGTATATGGGCGAGACGCTTTCCGGAATATCGATCTGTAATTCGATTCCTCTTGCCTGGGCCCATGGGCGACAGAGGTCGAGCACCACGCTGGCCACCGAATCCGGCGCGATGGAAGCTCGATTCAAAAAGATTTCTCCGTTCTTGATGCGATAAAAATCCAGGATATCGTTCACCAGACCGGAAACGATGGTTCCCGTAGAAGAAATTACGCTGAGGCCATCGCGGAGCTGTTCGATGGTTCCCACCCGACCCTGCCCTTTGGAGGCGAGCTCAAAAAGCCCCTCGGACATACCAACAATGCCCTCAATGGGCTCGCGCAGTTCCATGGATGTATGATACAAAAACTCGTCTTTAATTAAATGAGCTTTTTGCATGCTCCGATACGCGTAGCTCTGGGCTTTCTTTTTTTCCAGTTCGATGTCTTTGATTCGATCTCCCAGGGCCACAGAAAGCAGCAGCACTTCCATTGCCGATCCAAACTGCAGAGAATAATTGGTTATGAACGTGTACGGCAGCCACCCGTACTGCTTCAGCGACAAAACGAGAATGGCAACGAGTAACGTAGTCCAGGCGAATAGAAAGAATCGCGCAGGTCGATAACCATGGTACAACCTTCGCATCGCGGCAAAAAATATTACGAAAACAAACAGCACCGAAGAAGCCACCGATGTATTCAATGCCAGAGTATAGGGCAGCACAAAGCTGGATAGCGCGGACAGTGCGGCCGTCCACTGTAGAATGCGCAGCGGCCAGTCCATTAAGCGATCGTACTTCTGCGTATTCAAGAAAGTCCGACTGAACAGAATGCCCCAGAACAACATGAAGTTAATCGAGAAAACCACCGATTCGTTCACCAGCACCGGATTGGAAGGCAGAACCATGGCATAGAAGTACCCATGATAGATTAGCTGAAATAGCGCCAGCCCGGCAATGTAAAACACATAAAACAGATAGCCAGTATATCGCACGGAAGCGTAAAGAAACAGATTGTATAGCAGCATACCGAGCATGATGCCAAAATAGATTCCCTGCCAGAGCTGCGCCTGACGATCGGATTGCAAAAACTCCGATACCGATTGCAACCTCAGCGGGGCTTGAATAACTCCCTTGCTGTGGATTTCCAGGTAGAAAAAGCGAGTTTGTCCCGGCGGGACGTGAATTTGGAATACGAAGTTGCGATGTTTCATTTCGCGCGAATCAAATGGAAGCATATCGCCAGTTCGACTCACGGTGTAGTCCTCTGCGGGCCCTGCTCGATACAGCGCCACATGATCGAGCAAGGGATAGTACAGTTCCAGGTAAACCGGATCAAACGATCCGCTCAAATTGTTCAGACCAAAGCGGAACCAGTAGTGCGCATTGGACAGCCCTTCGTTCCAGATAGCCTGTCCGGCATTTTGAAAAGAGGCCGATCGAATAGCGGGAAACTGTAATTCCCCGGTGGGGTCCACGTAGACTTGAAGCGATTGTTGCAGATCGTCGCTTTGAAAGTCCGGACCGATTTGTAGCGGTAGCAACGGAGCCTCTGACGTATTGGATGGTTCGGTGGGCCGGCCCGGAGGCGCGGAGGAAATGGGAGCGACAAAGGTATATAACGTTATGAATGCTAGAAGGGCTTTAGGCAGGTACAGTCGGCCGATACACTGCGTAATTGGCCGGGCCTTCATGAATCCGTATTTCGCGAACGCATGCACCCTCTTTACCCACAACCTCTTTCATGCCGGCATAAAACCAGCGAGCAATATTCTCTGCCGTCGGGTTAATTCCCTTAAATTCTGGCAAGTTATTGATCAGCACATGCTCCATCCGATCCACGAGCTCATCCAGCCGTAGTCGAGCGGACAAGAAATCATAGCTGATCCCATCTTCTCCCAGGCTTCCATCGATTCTGGCCAGAAACACTTCCACAAGCCAGGAGTGACCATGAATGGGTTCGTCAGAACCATCTGGAAAGTAACGATAAAGATAATGCGATGACTCGAATCGGCCTTCAATCCGAATGGAGAAATCGCCTTCCAACCGCTGAAATGCTTTCAGATCCTCCAGCAAATGCGGATGTGCATTCTGGTCCATATTCATGGCTCCAGACAAAGGATCTGTGGCGGACTGACAACCAACTAAAGCAGGCCCCGGGTGTTGGACGAATTGGAGGTTCCGCTGGTCTTATTTTTATTGACCCGACTCGGGATTTTCGGTTCTTTTCCTATAGTATATACTGTTTTCGGGAGAAATCCATGTCAAACCCTACGTCTGACGTACAAGAAAGATCGCAATTCACAGCGGATATGACCGTTGGTGAGGCAATGCAACTGCATCCAGAGGCCGCCATCGTATTCTCAAGCTACCACCTGGGTGGCTGTTCCCACTGCTCTATCAATGAGCTGGAAACCATCGAGCAAGTGTGCGGGGGATACGGCGTTCCAGTAGAACAGCTTCTGGACAGTCTCAACAACCTGCTAGAAGATTAAAATGGGGCCGCCTGCGGGCGGCTTCTCTAACCGGGGAATCGTTTCCCCGGAAGGGCCCCTGGGGTCTTTTTTATGTACCCGTTCTCATTCCCATTCCACGGAGCCAATGGTCTCGACCAGGGCCACCCACTCATCTAGAGAGATAAGATCCAGTGGGCTTCGGGTGCCACGATCCGCAAGCCCACCAGCCATGATCTTCTTCGAAAGAAGCGTGGGCAAAGCAGCGGTGGCCTCTTCGGTATTTCGGGCCCGGAGGGTGCATTCATGCCAGCCGTCGCCATCGTGCACTCTCCCCAAAACGAGGCAGCCTTCCACGGCCGTATCGGTGCTCCCCTCCACGGACATTTTGCGGGCCATGCGCGTAACCAGTTGGTACGACCAATTCCATCTATCCGGGCGGATCATTTTCACCAGCCATACTTGCAAAGGCGATATGGGCTCTACACTTCCATGGATCAGCCCGGTCTTGATCGAAGCGATCCTGGATCGGGCAGCCAGATCCAGGATTTCCATCTGGGGCCAGCGTAGTAGCTCCACGTCGCCAAATGGACGGGGAAGGCTTCTGGCGATTAGACTACCCGGAACAATGGACCGTAGACGACCCTGGTATTTCTCTTCCAGCGGAAAGACCATTTCCAGGGCACCGGTAACGATCTGTGCGATGCCCTCCCCTGGAGGATTGGGACCCATGGCCAGAAATAGCTCTGCGCTGTCGCCCGTTGGATGCTTCTCCATTAATTGCTTTAACATTAATCCCGAGATCCCCGGGTAGGCACCCGCTCCGGTTAATAGCAGCACGCCGGCCGACCTGGCCCTTGCATCAAGCGACTGAAGTCGACGATAGTGCTCCTGCTCGGAGGCAATGTCGATATAGTGGCATCCAGCCTGGATGGCGTACTCCGCCATTCGCTGACCATATTTCAGGTAAGGACCGACACAGTTTACCAGCAAGTCTACGCCGTTCAGGACTTCTGGATCCGGTGCGCCTGCATCCAGAAGTCGAAATTCGCCACCCAGTTCTTGAACCAGAGATTTCAGTTTTGATTCGCTTCTGCCGGCAGCAATAACGTTCAATCCATGACTGCGAAATGCGGAATACAGAGCCCGGCCTGCCAGACCGTAGGCTCCCGCAATCAATATCTTTCCATTGCTCATAACTCGATTCTCCTATGATTCTGTTTCGCCTCGATCCGCGGTGACGTCGGATGGCATTTCGCGCAGGTACGGCTCAACCAGAGAATGAAGTACGGGAAATAAGATCAGCACAACAAATGTTGATGTGAATATACCGCTCACTACAACTGTAGCCAGGGGCCTCTGCACTTCGGCGCCCAGTCCGGTGGCAACCATCATGGGAAGAAAACCAAAAATGTCGGTCAGCGCTGTCATCAGTACAGCGCGCAATCGTGCGCGGGCGCCCTCCGTGGCCAATGCGAATCCTGTAGAACCCAGAGACTGCAATCGTCCATAATGGCTCATCAGCACCACTCCATTGAGAACCGCAATACCAAAGAGCGCGATGAAACCTACGCCGGCCGAGATGCTGAATGGTAGACCGGACAGAGCCAGTCCAATGACTCCACCCACCAGCGCAAAGGGCACCCCCGAAAGTACAAGAAGAGTTCGCACCCAGTCCTGAAAGGCAGAATAAATCATCAGCGCTACAAATAGAAATGCGATGGGAGCCACAATGCTGAGCCGCGCCAGCGCCTCCTGAAGGTTCTTGAAATTCCCGCCCCACTGGATATAATAGCCTTCGGGTAGATTCAATTTCTTCTCAAGGGCAACGTCCGCCTTCTCCACAATCGACTGCGTATCTCCCGAAGGGTTGATCAATACGGCGCCCCGACGTTGCATGGAATCCCGTTTGATCATAGAAAAAGTCTGCTCCATACGGACTCTGGCCAGTCGCCCCAGTGGAATCGTGGAACTGTCGGTCACTCCCACCGGTAGGTTCTGCAGTCTGCCTAAATCGGTTCGATCCTCATTGGATAATCGTATACGCACCGGGAACCGGCGCACGCCGCGATATAGAAACCCGGTGTCCTGACCTCCCAGCCCCATGTCCACAGTATCCAGAATTTCGGACCTGGACATTCCCAGGTCGCGTAGCACTTCATCCCTGGGCGTTATCTGTAAAAGAGGCACTTTTCCCCGTATCTCGGGTTCGGCGCCCGACACTCCCTCCACTGAGGCGATTATGGAGGCCGCCTTTCGGCTCAAATGTTGCAGCTTGTCCAAATCTTCGCCATAGATTTTCAGCACAAGATCGGCTCTTGCTCCTTCCAGAAGCTCATTAAACCTGAGCTGGATTGGTTGGCTCATTAAGATTCGCTGGCCTGGCACATGGGCTTCTACGGCTTGCTGGAGCGCTCTGCGCAACTGATGGGGACTGCGCACAGCTCCATTGATTTCTGGCCATTCGGATCTCGGTTTAAGCATGATATAGCAATCGCTCAGGTTTACGCCCATGGGATCGGTGGCGATTTCGGCGGATCCAATCCGTGCAAATACATCCTTAACTTCTGGAAACCCTTTCAGCACCCTCTGGGATATCTTTTCCAGCTCCACAGAAGAATCCAGAGCGATGGAAGGCGGTCGAATCATCTGCATGGCGATGGCACGCTCATAAAGCTGTGGAATAAACTCTCCCCCCAGGCGAAAGAAGGTCAGGCTTCCCGTAAGAAGTAGCAGAATAGAAGCGCCAAGAACCCACCAGCGCCTTTGAAGAAAGAAAGCAATTACCACAGAGTATCGGGTATCGATCCAATCCATGATCGGAGATCGTTGCCCGCCACGGCTTCGGAGCAACAATCCGGCGAGTGCAGGCACCACGGTAAAGGCCAGGATAAAAGCGGAAAGAAGGGCAAAGCAAAAAGCGCCGGCCATGGGTCGGAACATCTTACCCTCGATTCCGGTAAGCGCGAAGAGCGGAAGAAAGACCATTAGAATAATGATCTGTCCAAACCCGGCCGCCCTACGAATCTCCACAGTGGCATCGGCCACGGCGTCTTTGATTTCCCATCTCTGCAGAGTTCTGCCTGACTCGCTGGAACGCC
>JAGRNC010000389.1 GCA_020440935.1 Leptospiraceae bacterium
GCGACGATCCCGGCCTGGTTTGCTGGTGAACTTGAACTTTCGAGGCGCCAATTCCGGCGCAAGCGATGCATCCATTAGCCTGGGATCCATGGGCAAAGACTGGGCGCCATTCCAGATCTTGTCAAGCGGATTGATGCAAAATAGTCGTCAAAAGTCGAATAAAATGCAATGGATTGGTATTCCTGTCGGACCTGGAGCTTTGAGAAGCCAACCATCGGTCCACAACAAGCTATTATGCCCAGATTGTCGCAAAGTTGCAGCTATTCTGGGCATTGCACTGCGCTCCTGCCGAATCGAATTCAGAGCCAAAAAAAATGCCAGAATCCGCTTCAATATTAATCAACATTTGTTGACTTTTGATTCGGCAAAATCATAACTGGGAAGGAACCTATGAGCCTCGAGGCAAAATACATTCTGTCCATTGACCTGGGAACATCGGGATGCAAAACCGCAGTCTGTTCTCTCAGTGGAAAAGTGCACTCGTTTGCATATAGAGAGGTTCCTCTCTATATAAAAGGGGACGGCGCCGAGCAAAAACCTTCGGATTGGTGGAGCGCCTTAATTGGTTCGGCATCGGAAGCGGTGCAGGCCAGCGGAGTTTCATCAGATCAGATCCTGGGAGTTTGTTGTTCAACCCAGGGAGAGGGCACCGTTGCGGTGGATCGATCGGGAAAGGAGCTCATGAATGCAGTGCTCTGGATGGATATGCGCGGCGCTCCACACATCGCGCGGATGGCCGGCGGACCGGTGGCGGGCTATAATCCCTGGAAGTTGTATCGATGGATTCGCCTTACCGGTGGGGCCCCGGCGCTGTCCGGAAAAGACCCTGCCGCCCACATGCTCTATATAAAGGAAGAGCTACCGCAGATATACGAAAAAACATACAAATTTCTGAATGTACTGGATTACTTGAATCTCCGATTAACCGGACGATTTGTTGCTACCCACGATTCCATCCTTACTTCCTGGGTTACCGATAACCGAAATCCTCAAAAGATACAGTATCATTCCGGCCTTCTTGCAGGAAGCGGCATAGATACCGATAAGTTTCCGGAAATCGTACCTTGCACCGAAGTGATAGGAACTCTATTGCCCCAGGTGGCCGAAGCAATCGGACTTTCGCCGAATACTCCGGTAGTGGCCGGAGGAATCGACAATACTGCGGCCGCGGTGGGTTCGGGCGCCATTGGCGATAACCAGGCGCATCTGTACATTGGCACTTCATCCTGGATCGCCGCTCATGTAAAAAAGAAGAAGACCGATGTTCTTTCTTCTATCGCATCGGTGCCCTGCGCGCTACCCGATCGGTATCTAATGACAGCGATGCAGACCACTGCCGGCGGTAACCTAACATTTCTAAAAGAGAGAGTTCTATATCATCAGGATGAGCTGTTGCGAGAAGCGCACGCTCCGGATGTATACAAGATCCTGGATATTATCGCGGCTCGGACGCCGGCCGGTAGTCGAGGGTTACTGTATATGCCCTGGATATTTGGCGAACGGAGCCCGGTGGATGACGGGAACCTTCGCGCCGGATTAATCAATCTTTCGCTGGAGCATAGCCGCGAAGATATCATTCGCGCTTTTCTCGAAGGAGTAGCTCTCAATACGCGCTGGATGATGCCTTCGGTAGAGAAATTTCTCAAGCAGAAGGTAGGATCCATCACCATGGTGGGCGGAGGCGCGATCTCCGATATCTGGTGCCAGATCTTTTCGGATGTTCTGGGCATCCCTATTCTGCAACCGGAAGAGCCCATGCAGGCAAATGTTCGTGGTTCCACCTGGATTGCCGGGGTGGGCCTGCGCGAGATGGACTTTTCAGATATTCCGGGGCTAAACCGTCTGCGCCAGGAATATGTGCCGGTGCCCGAGCATCATGAAGTAATGAATGAATCATTCAAGCGAATGCTGGCCTTGCATCGAAAGCTGGCTCCGCTCTATGCAAAATGGAATCGCGGTAAGCAAATCAAAAGAACAGGTTAACTCTATGTCGCATTATTTAAAGAAGAAACAGGAAGTCGTGGATGCATGCCATACTCTATCGAGTATGGGATACCTGGCCGGAATAGGCGGCAACATTGCGGCGCGCATATCAGATCAGCTAATGGCCGTGACTCCCTCGGCTGCGGACTATTTTTCCATGAAGCCCGAGGATATATGCATTCTAGATCTGCACACATTGGAGAAGCTCGAAGGCGAAGCCCATCCGAGCGTGGAAAGCGGGATGCATGCGCTAATTTTTCGCAGCCGTCCGGATATCCATGCAAGTGTACATACGCACCAGCCTGTTGCTAGCGCGATGGCAATCCTGGATCAGTCCATACCTGTACTCGATCCGGAATCCAGGGCTGCCCTGGGCGATCAAGTGCCTGTTGTATCTTATGGGCCTTCGGGGACCTCGATGTTGGTGAAGGCATTGTCCAAAAAGATCAACAGCAAACAAAACGGATACTTACTACGAAACCACGGTATCGTTTGTGGCGCATCGGACATGGATACCGCCATTGAAAATGTGCATCGAATTGAACTGGCGGCGGCGGATTATTTGCGCAATGCGATTGGCGCCAGTGCAAGGGAAGGAATGGAGTCACTGCGAGCCATGGCCCTTGCGGAATTGCAGCACCTCTAGAAGGCTCCGGCCAGACCGGCGCCAGGATAAAACAGATAAAATCCATTATTTAAGTAAAAAAGCGAAAGAAAGAAAGTCGGGAGAATGAAATGAAATCAGCAACGCTTACAAAACCAGCCCAGCGACAAAAAGAAGAACAAAAGTATGCCATATCCACCTGGCACGATACGGACGAGATCTATTCGCAGTTAAAAGATTTACTGAAAGAACCTCCTCGACCGATTCGTCGGGACAAAATGGCCGAAGTTCTGGAATATTTCGAAACGAAATGCGCCGGTTCCAAAGAGCGATCCGAGCGCGCCAAGAAAGTCATCCCGGGTGGGGTGCAGCATAACCTGGCATTCAATTATCCTTTCCCCCTGGTAATGGACAAGGCCTCCGGAGCGTATCTGCGCGACGTGGATGGAAACCGATACATCGATTTTCTCCAGGCTGGCGGGCCCACCCTTCTGGGTTCCAATTACCCGCGGGTACAGAAAAAGGTAATCGAGCTAATTCAAGATTGCGGCCCTGTTACCGGGTTGCTCCACGAATACGAATACAAACTGGCCGAAGAAGTGCAACGACACATGCCTGGAATCGAGATGTTTCGAATGCTCGGTTCGGGTACAGAAAGCGTCATGGCAGCAATTCGCTTGGCCAGGGCATATACCGGAAAGCGAAAGGTAATCAAAATCGGCGGCGGTTACCATGGTTGGAGCGATCC
>JAGRNC010000390.1 GCA_020440935.1 Leptospiraceae bacterium
ATATGGGGTCCTATCGCAGGCTATGACTCTATAAAGAAAGAAGTAGAAGAATGCCTTTTGCTTCCTGCCCGGCATATGTCCGTTTTTGAAGGAGTTGCCAGGTTAACCCGTGGCGAAGGCTCCATGAATTTGCCTGGTGCTATATTATTCGAAGGGCCGCCGGGAGTCGGTAAGACTACCATTGCGCGATTGGCCGCATCGGCGGCGGGGTTGCCTTTGATTTATGTGCCAGTGGAAAATATACTCTCCAAATTTTATGGACAATCGGCGCAGAACCTGGCCGCCATATTTGACAATTCGGCACTTTTTGAGCGCGGGATCCTGTTTCTGGATGAAATTGATTCTCTGGCCACCAGCCGTGAAAGCGGGCTCTTTGAAGCAACGCGACGGGTACTTTCTGTGCTCTTGCGCAAAATCGATGGCCTGGATCGCGCGGGAGGCCTTCTTACTGTGGGCGCCACCAATCGCGCCGAAGATCTGGATCATGCTTTACTAAGCCGATTCGACCAAATTCTTCGATTCCCGCTTCCCAATGAGCAGGAACGTGCCTCGATTTTTAGATCCTACGCGGGACATCTGGGACCCGATGCCCTGGCCACCCTGGGTCGCGAATCGGAGGGGCTCTCAGGTCGAACCATCCAGGACATCTGCGAAAGCGCCGAGCGCCGATGGGCCCGCCAACTCATCGAAAAAAAGCAGGCCCTGAGCGTTCCCGAGCCAGAAACCTACATTCGTACTCTCCGAGAAAAAAGAGCCACCGAAGAATAAATTTTTGTGCACTGCATGAAAATTCGATTTGACAGGAATCAATCAGTCGTTACATTGATTTCAGCGTGCAGCGCAATTTGCGCCAATCGCTTTTCGCATGAACACTCTTCCTGCCCCCGGATTCCCCCCCGGGGGATTTTTTTTGCCTGCCCTCAAATGCGACATAATCCATGTTGAAGTCCCTTCCGGGAATCCTACCCTCGCCGCCCGGGTTTGAGGCCCTGCAAGCAGTGCGACCATAATCAGCCGGCGGCGTTCCAGACCGCTCTGTTTCTCCGCCTCTGGCAGTGGCGAACACTGGCTGGCTGGCAGGTCAAAAATCGCAATTTTGGCACTCTGGCCAGTGTTTTACGGCATTCTGGCAACATGGAACCCTACGCAGAAGGTTGCGTTTGTCTGCCGGTCCACGCTCCACAAACGCGACATAATCCCTCCAATTTCAAAAAAAAATTCCGAAATCATCTACTGGCCGGACCGGAGTACAGGCAATTCGCTTGCAAGGCCTTATAAGCTCGTTACAATTTTAGGTCGGTTATGCTTAAAAAAATATCTCATTCCGGTAAAAAAATACTTGATACTGACTGGCCAGCCGGTCAGTATCGGGGTATGGGGAAGCGTTCATGGATCATTTTGGTAGCGATCACGCTACTGGGGGGTTGCGGCCACGATTCGGGAACCATGCCGTACACGCTCTTTCAGGCTGTGGAGGGGGAAAGCGATGCGGCCCAGAGTCCCGGCACCAACGATGGTAGTACGGTGCTCCCATCGCCACCGCCCGACTTTGGGCTCGATGGTCCCGAGGCATTTCTGCGCATTGCGCCATCGGGACTGGATCATCATGGGGAGTTTGAGATTGTATTTTCCAGGCCCATGGACACTGCCTCGGTAGAGGCCGGCTTTTCCATGTCTGCATCGGGGGGCGGCGCACCATTGGGCCCTACCCCGGGAGGCACCTTTAGCTGGCTGAATTACCGGCATGTGATCTTTACGCCCTACGCCCCCATCCAGGAAAACAAGACCTATACCGCGCATTTCGCCGGCGGTGTGCAAACTCTGGCGGGAGACCCCCTGCTCCCCGACAGCACCGATCTGGTCTTCCATACACGTCCCTGGGTGTCGATGGCCCATACAGTGAACTCAATGCCCTCGGGCAATCGTGGCATTATTATCAGTAGCGCCGGAAATCCTCCGATTACTCTGAGCTCCACCTGGACCAATGGAGATTATATTACCAAAATTCAGCTGCATCGATTGGATGGCGGAACCATTGATGTGTGTACTTCCTGCACTTCGGGCAGCTATTCCGTTAACCTGAAGTCCTCCAGCCTTTCGCCCACTTTTGGCATTAATCAGTATTATTACTCGGTAGAAACGGAAGACGGAGCTGTGCGGAATTATCCGGTAGCTTTCACGTACGGAACTCTATCAAGCAATCCCAATGCATTACAGGATGATGGCGCCGCTGCATTCCTCGATGGAACCTATCTACTTCCCACTTTGAGTCGATTGATCGAGCGATTCGCCCACCAGGATTTTAAAATCAATAACCAGACGTTTAACGACTTCGCTAACGGAGACACCCAGACCGGCAAACCAGGAAATTGCATCGATTATAAGAACTTTAGCTATCTGCGAAACTACGGAAACCATTCCGGACAATACGGCGACGGTTACTGCGGCTACCACGTTAGCGATGGGGCGCAGCTCTGCATCGATTTTCCGTGGCCGGTGGGCGAAGTATGCAGCAAAAGCGATGTTACGCTGGATGTATTCGTAACCGGGGTGAACATTCCTGCCGAAGCCGATGGAAACGAAAACATTGGCGCCGATATATCCATCCCGGCGGGCACTACTCAGGCCAGAGTAGATCTTAAAGGTCGTAAGGCTTATCTGGATCTCAAGATCGAGGCCACTCTGGACGATGGCCTGGTCTGCGTGGGCGCCTGCGTGGTGAGCGCTGGTACAGAGATTCTGTTTGATGCAAAAGCTGAATTAAACCGCTCGTATGCCAATGATCTTCGCACCTCTACTTCCTTCTCTACACTTTCTTCCGATTCCAGCGGAAACCTGAAACTCACCATAGCAAACCCGGACGATCCAGGCCAGCTATCCATTGCCGATTGGAACAATCACCTGGACGTATATGACCTATCGGTCCAGGACACTACAAGCTGGGTGGCCGATATGCTCTCCAGCGTTGTGAATTCCATCGGCAACGATATTGTTCCACAGGTGCAGGGCAAAATCGTTCGAGACATTCTTAAAGATTTCAATGAGCGAATCGCCGTGCAAGTCCTAAATGCGGCCCTTACTTCTCTGGCAAGCGATGGAGTCACTCTGCAACTACCGGACTATTTACCAGCGCCGCTCAATCAAATGGATTTGAACGCCAAAATCCAACTCAGTCAGTCTACAAACCTGGCCAAATCGCTAAGCTGGAAAGACGGAGGCCTGGCAAACAGCCTGAAAGGCGGCATGTATGTACTCAATGGCTGTATGCCTTGCGAAAAGCCATCAACGCTGATCAGCCCGTCGGTGCAGGGGCCTATGTCTTTCGTCACCAAT
>JAGRNC010000391.1 GCA_020440935.1 Leptospiraceae bacterium
TCCGATCTCAGTGTTCCCCGGTCGTCCGATTCGGGTCGTACAGCTCCGGATGCAAATGTTTTGAAAAATCGGAAAAGGGAACCGGGGTCAGCAGGCCTGTTGCTGTACCTTGCCGGGGGCAGAGTGCGCTCCGTCGAGCTAAACCGATGGCAGGCTGCTGTGCATCTGCGCCTGCGTCGAGGTTGGTCACTGGAAAAGGCACTGGAACGGTTGGCCTCCGAGGCGCCGCATGTGGACGAGAATTCTGTGCGAGATTTCTTTACTTTCTTGCAGTCGGCGGGCTTGCTTCCTGCAAACAGGGCTCAGGCCTAAAGCCCTAAAAGCGCCATTGAAGTTTTAGTTGAAGTCCGTCTCCGGATGGCCCCAGAGTAGCAAACATTCCATTACCGGGTTCAAATAGCCATACATCTGCGATTTGCCAGGCATAGAGGGCCAGGGTCAGGGATGCGGTGGCGTTGGCATAACCTGCCATTTGATCGGCGCTGGCGCGCGTGGCCTCAAGATTGTTTAGTTGGAGCAGGGTATTTGCGGCCAGGGCGCCACTGCTGGTATAGTTTAGGAAAAGGGGCGAGGTGTAGAGAAAGTTTGAAGCGGCGCCGCGGTATTGATTTCGCTGCACTTCAAATTCGCGGTACAGCACCATTGACGTACCGCCAATAACCAGAAAACCGCCTCCATACAAATAGGCTGCCTGGGTTCGCCCCTGGTAATATTGACCCCACCCTGGAAGGACGGCGCTACGCCAGAGGGCTCCCAGAAGTGTGGGGTTTTCTGCCACCGGCTCTGGCTCAGGTTTCGGTTTAGGCTTGGGCTCTGGCTTTGGTTCGGGTTTCGGTTCCGGTTTGGGCTCTGGCTTTGGCTCCGGTTTTGGTTCTGGCTTCGGCTCGGGTTTGTTGGCCCCGTAGTCGATGCGCGCTATGGTTGTTTTAGGGATAACTTGCAAGCCAGTATCCGTCATCATTCGGACTTCCTGACGATTCTGGTTCACGATGTGCCCGTAGATCACGGCCCCATTTCGGAGATACACTGCTTCGGCTGACAGGAATGCAGGAAGGAAAAAAAGTACGATTGCAACGATGTAGGATATGCTGGATTTGGAGCGCATTGAATGCATAGTGACTTGGGCCTAGAGTCCGGTACTGTTTTCCGGCGAAATTTCATGAAACCCCAAATTCTGGCAAGTGTAATCATTTCGGTTTTTCTCTTGGGCTGCGAATCCCAGATGGAATCCATGCCCGAGGTACGTAGCGCCGAGTTATACACATTATTCTATCAAACCACCGATCGCTGTCCCGAAAACCTGGATGCATTGAATCCCCAGGCCACAGGGCCGATGTTACCTTTCCGACATCTTTCGGATGTGCCCGGCTCATCTCGAGCAGTATTATTCCAGTGGTTTGTGCCATCCATGATCCATTCGCGGTCCCTTTTTGTGGGACGTTCTTATGATCGAGCTGTGATCTATCTGGACGGCGAAAGGGATTGGTGGCACCAGGATGCGGATACATTTCGAGGGTTCCAATGGAAGATTGCCCCACTTCCGGACAAAGGAGTAGAAGTCACCGTTTGCTTTGAGAAAGGGGACTATTACTCCTTCGCATCCCCGGGACCTCTGGATCCTCTGCTGGTAGGTCGCGGCTCCGATCTGGTGGAATTTCTTGTACGGTCCGATCTTGACGACATTGCAATTACATCCATCTCCCTGGCCGTGGGCCTTGTTTGTCTGGGAATGTTTGCTTTTCTTCCGCCGTTTCGCTTAAAAGGCATACTGAGGTTGTCCCTTCTGCTGACCAGTATGGGGCTGTACGTATTCTTCTCCACAAACATTTCGCAGCTGCTAATCACCATTCCCGTGGTTCGGTTACTTTTCTATCAGCTTACCTGTGCATTGTTTCCAGGCTTGCTCTGTATGATGCTCAGTCAAATATTTGAAACTCGCTGGCCGGTCTATCTGGGATGGTTTCTCTTTGCAATCAACAGTCTACTTCTAATGCACTCCATAGCCTTCGACGGTTTGCATCCAGCCGGTCCCAATGCCACATTCTCAGGGGGCATTACACCGGTACTTTTGACGCTGGCCCTGATTGAGTCGGTGCGCATGATATTTCGGGGCGGCCGCCGTGGTTGGGCGCTGCTTCTTGGAATCGTGCCATTCTTTCTCGCTGCTACATCGGAGTATCTTGGAGTCGTGTTCACTGTATGGGGCAGCGCGGGCAGTACATTTCGCTGGGGATGGCTTCTCTTTGAGGGTACCATCAGCGCTGTCGTTCTTGTGCAGGCCAACCAGCTTCGCGAACGCTCCGAGCGTAGTAAGGAGCAGGCCTACGAATCGGGACGAAGCGTGGCGGAGAATCGGTATCGCACTTTGCAGGAGCGGATGGCCCCGCATTTTTTATTCAATTCCTTAAATTTGATCCATAGCTATATTGAACGCGGAAATCCCCGGGCCGGCGATTCGATTCTAATGCTTGCTGCCCATTATCGCTACCTGATTAACGACATGGAAAGGCGACTGGTACGATTTGACCAGGAATGGGATTTTTCGGTACGGTATAGCCAGCTTGTGCAATTCCGATTTGAAGATCACCTTCGCATAGAAATGGATCGAACCGGCGACTTTTCAGCCGTTATGATACCGCCGTTGACGATTCAGCCTGTCATTGAGAATGCATACAAGCATGGACTTCGGGATTACACCAGCAAAGGAGTAATCGAAGTCTTTGCCGAGGCAGCTGCCGATGGGGTCACGATTCGAGTTCTTGATAATGGCCGTGGAGTGGACCAGAATAGCGTATTTGTGTCTTCGCTGGGTGGAGTCGAGCGTAGACTCAAGGATAACTTTCGCGAGGCTCGCATTACCATGACTCGGCGAAAGGATCGAGGAACCTCCGTTGAGATTTACTTTTCGCTGGAAGCGGTGGACTACGATGCTCTCGAATAGAATTGACCTTTGGCAAATCCATTGGATGAATTCTGCACTCCGGATTCGCCCTTAGTCGGCTATTCGCGAAGCTTCGCTGATCTGCCTTAGCTCCGCCGCCTGGATTACAATTCGCTCGATTCCTTCTTTCAGTTTAGCCGCGGACTCATTGATTTCTGTGACCTCGCGATCCAGACTTTCCATAGTTCGCGCCAGTTCGCGTTGGCCGTCCATTTGTTCGGCAGTTCCGCCCAGAACATCGCCTGCCTGGTCGCGTTGTACTTCCAGTTCTTTGACCAGTCTTTCCAGAATGCCTGCCTGCCGGCGCAGCAAATCCGACGTTTCGGCCACCTGTTCATTTGTGCGCTTCGTTCTTTCTTTTTGATCCCTGGCCTGTCCGCTGGCCTCGG
>JAGRNC010000392.1 GCA_020440935.1 Leptospiraceae bacterium
TCCATGGGAACCGATGGAGTGAATGTATGGAACACCCCCATGATGGAAGCGATTCTTTCCTGGATCTTATTCGCCTGGATGATGCTAAAGCTACGGCATCAGAATTTTCGACCTGGCTTTATGGTGGCCGTATTTCTGATCTGGAATGGCATCGCTCGATTTGCCGTAGAATTCCTGCGAATCAATGATGCCATGATTCCGGTGCTGCCGCATCCCAAGCTGAACGGAACCGACTTGGTTCACCACACTGTGAAAGGCTGGACCTCCAGCGCCGAATACTTCACCCACTGGCATTGGTACGGATTTACACAAAGTCAGGTATTTGGGGTGGCCATCGCCATCGTTGGACTGATCTGGATTCTACAGCGAAAACTCTACCTCCGCGATGATACAGCGAAGAGTTGATCTAAAGCCATTTCTGGAGACCGTGCTGGAGGACGGCGAGCTGCATGCTCGCTGGCTATCCACTCTGTCCATGCTGGAGCATACCGGTGCGCGCAAAATTCACAAGTGCATGCCGGCTCTACCCGACGATTTAGGTCGCTCCCTGAATGTGTTGCAACATGCAGCCGAAGAATCCAGGCATGCATTCTTTTTTGCAAAACAGATTCAACGGTTGCGAACCAGCGGAAGCGCCCATGGCTCCGCGGAGGCCGATGCTCTGGATGCCGGAGGCTCCGTAGATTCGCATTCCCAGGAAATGGAAGGCAGTCGAACAGAACAGAAATCCGGCCCGTTACCATTACCCTTGTGCTACTGGCCAGCGCTCAAATATTTCCAGTCTCTGGATGCAATGTGTCAGAAGCGCGCCAGCAAGTTGCTGCCCTCCTCGCCCAGAAGGCAGACGCTGTATTGCTATCTGGCGGTGACCTACCTGATTGAGGAGCGGGCGGTGGATGTATACCGCGCCTACGAGGAGCTGTTACGCCAGCGGGAGCTTCCCATTCAGCTTTCCGGATTGCTCAAAGAAGAGGAAGGCCATATGAGCGAGATTCTGGTCATGGCGCAGATGCTGCCCCTGGACTTTGAAGCCGAACTGCGGAGTCTGGCATTGCAGGAAACGGCATTATTCGAACGATTCGCCGAATCGCTGGGAACTTCGGCGCTGTCGGCCATCGCTGCGGCAAACTAGAAAGGTAGGCCCGATGCAATTTCAGGGCCGGGTCGAGCCGGGCTCATCTTTGAGAAAATGCATGGGGCCGGCTTCGCGACGAAGCTTTTCGTACATGGTTTTGTAGCGATAGGAATCTTCGCCGTACCGTAATCTAAGGTAATTCAGAATATAGCGATCCCGGAGGCTTTGCAGTCGCCATTGCTTCTCCACCGGCTCTGGTCGATTCCTGGCCCGGTCCAGTAAATGACTGAACGTGATGGCTGTATAATACTGAAACGGCCATTCTTGTGCGGCATTGGGCTGCAGCTGGAAGTATCGACGCAGACGCCATAGGCTTTCTTCATATTTACGTGCAGCCACAAAATGGATCACCGACAGCCGAAGGGATTCCAGATACAGTTCCTGCCGATTGCCCGCTCCTTCCACAGAGCCCGCTTTTCCGGAGTCCAGTAGCTGAAGCACCGCATCGTACTGCTGCGCGAGATTCAGGTGTGTCTTCAATCTCTCGTAGGAAAATGAATTTCGAATGGCATCACGTTTTGGTTTCGCCTCAAATGCCTGCGGATCATCGTTATCCTTGAGCAATCGACGCACTTCTTTCTGTCGCTGGATGAACTGGCTGTCCTCTTTAAGAGCTTTTTCGTAGATGCTCAGCGCCCGGCGAAAGTAAGCATTCCGATCGTCCCGCTCCAGCGAAAATGTAGTATCAAAGCGTCGACGTACGTTTTCTGGATAGGCCCACATTTCTTCAATTTCACGGGATCGCTCGGTGGACAAGTTTGCATCGGGTAAGCTGTAGATTCGTTCCAGTTCAAAGAAATCGAGACCATTGAGTTTTTCCGCACGGAGGGTGGTAGAACACAGAGCAAGCAGTATGACCGGCAGAATCCCAGGTTTCCAGATACTACCGGTCAGCACCCCGGGGCGCCGGACCAACCCGATCTGTGAGGCCTGGATCGCCGAAGACCCCATCGTCAAGGCGCGCCGCCTTCTTCCGGAGCGGGGAAATCGGGGAACAATGGCTTTTCCTTCCATTCTTCGTTCAGTCGCGGCATCTCCATAGGATCAGCGGTGAAGTCCGCATCATACATGTTCTGGATGTCCTCCAGCATGCGCATCTTAACCGGACGGGGGCGGCCTTCCTTATCCAGGAATTCCTTCACGATCGCAAGCTTGGCTTCTACGCGGCTTTCGTGACGATCTATGATCCGCTTGAAGTCCAGATCGCCCCGTACGATTTCGAAGCGAGTGGATTCGATCTGGGGCAAATCGATCTCGAATGGATGCTTGTTTGCTTCCAGCGCATACTGTCGCGCAGAGTACCAGTATTTTTCCGCCTCTTTATAATAGGTGCGCGCCACCAGAAAGGAGACCTCCAAATCGTCGGCAAAGTCCAGGTCATGAAAGTACAGATGCCGCTTATCAAACAAGGAACCCAGGCGCAGATACATTCGCATGATCATCAGATGCGCCTGCATAAACATGAGGTTACGATATTTATGGTACTGCTCTTCCGTTTCGATTTTGCACAGTGCATTTCTGGGATGGCGAAAGGGAGCGGATTGAGCCATGTAGAGGAAGTAGATGTTCTCTTTGAGCTGCGAAACGTTGTATCCCTGGCTCAGTCCGTACAATTCGTAGTAATCCTCAAAGAATTGCGGATGGTATTTCTTCTGCTGAAACGGAATCCAGTCCGAGAACTTGACCCATCGTCCAGTGCGATCATAGTAATAATTGAGCCGTAGCTCTCCGTGAGGCTTTTGCGGATAATAGGGATCCGGCAGAGTCCGGGCCACCGGCAAAGCCCCGGCCCCGGAGCCAGAGAATAGAAGCAGGAAAAGCGCCATCCGAGCCAGACGACCATACAGGTGGCCCGGGGCAGATCGGAGCCCTGGCCGAGAATTGCTGATTCCCGCATTCATTCCCTTTATAGGTCGGGATTTCTTAGAAAAAGCTGAACGACAGTCCTGGGCTCAGGTCGCCTTTACCGCGTCGTCCAGATTATCGTGCATTGCCACAAAATCGTCCAGACCAACAATCTCCATAACCTTCCGGAAATGGGGGGAAAGCCCGGCAAATTCCAGGGTGGCGGTCTCGTCGGTGGCGCGGGTAATCAAGGCAATCAGAATGGCTATGCCCGATGAATTGATGTATTGCGTGTCTGTAAAATCCAGAACAACGCGGGCGCGTCGTTCGGCAGGGATGC
>JAGRNC010000393.1 GCA_020440935.1 Leptospiraceae bacterium
GAGTGCCCACCACGGAAGACTGGTCGCGCTATGTTATGGGCGATGCCATCATCCTGGCGGATGTCATTCCCACGCGGCCGGTGCTATACGGATTGGTAGCTCTGACATCGGGTCTGGCCATTCGACGATCGCTGGAAATGCTCGGTCGGCTGGCAAACGTAGAAGCCCAGAAGACTGTACTTTCGCGCTATTTTAGTCCCGAGGTGGCCCACCGAATTACCGAGAATCCAGAGGAATTACAGTCGGGAGAAAAGCGTTTCGTCACCGTTTTATTTAGCGACATCCGAGGATTCACCACTCTTTCAGAGAACATGCCGCCGGAGCAACTGGCCAAATTGCTGACTGCTTACCGGGAGCAAATCACCGAGATTATCTTTCGCCATGGCGGAATGATCGATAAGTTTATTGGCGATGCCGTTATGGCTGTTTTTGGAGCGCCCGAGTCCCGGGGTAAGGAGGCGGATGCCTCGTCTGCTGTGAAGTGTGCCCGCGAAATGTTGCGCGCATTGCCCGATTTCAATAAGCAAAATCTGGGATCAAATCACCGAATAGACATTGGTATCGGAATTCATAGCGGCGATGTATTTGCAGGAACCATCGGATCTTCCAATCGTCTGGAATACACTGTGCTGGGGGATGCCGTAAACACAGCATCCAGACTGGAGGGGCTATGCAAGAAGCTGGATCGAAAGCTCATCGTCAGCAAGGAGCTGGTGGACCTAGCAGGTCCCACCGAGTTCGAAAGCATTGCGCGAGTGCAGGTGCGCGGAAGGAACCAGCCGGTTCAGGTCTTTTCTCTGGTGGGCTTTCCCTTCGCTGCAAACTCATGATCGTAAGTAAGCCCGCTTAATGCAGCGATCTCATGCATCCGATCGTGCAGGAAAGCTTCTGGCTCTGATTCGCCATGAAACTGCGTGGGGGCGCCAATTCGAAGTATTACCTCTGTGCGGCGGGGAAATTTGTGTTCGATGTAATCGAAACCAAACGGAACGACCGCCACGGCCTTTTCTGGCTTGCCCAGTATAAAGCGAAATCCCGGAGTGCGACCTTTACCCATCTTTCCTTTATAGTGGGTTTGTTCGGGAAAGATTGTTACCAGATGCCCATCTTGCAGGATCTGGCGGGCCATCAATAGATCCTTTTTGCTTTTTTCGGGATTCTTGCGATCTACAGGAATACCGCCGCAGTGAAGGAAGAATTTCGCTGCCAGGCCGCCAACCAGGGTATTTTTCATAATACACCAGACATCCCAGCGAACGGGATGGATTCCGCGCACCAGGCCCAGTGGAATATCCGAATTGCGCACATGTTTGGCAAGCACCAGAACCGGACCTTCCTGAGGGATATTTCGCCGACCCTCTACTTTGACTTTGAATCGTAATCTGGTGTAGATAGCGCCGAATATTTGCAGCAAATAGACCGCGTATCGCTTCTTTCCTGGATGGCCTTCGTATTTCTTGTAGATCTGCGACACAGTTACCCTCTGTTCCATTATCCCATCGTTTTCAAGCAGTTAATCGAAATTTCGTTCTCTTTTCACAGGATTGACGAATTTGCCGGAACCGATTTGCGCATAGATGCGCTTTCTATATACGAACTGTAGCCACAGAATGGGTTGCAAAAAAAGGTCCGGAACAAAGCGGCCTGTGAACTGGATGCTATCGATAATCCTGGTAGCCCCATCATCGGTTCCTTCTATTATATGCTCGTGCCGCCAGCTGCGAAGAAAGAACGGCAGCTCTATCCCTTCGTCCACAAAGCGCAAAGCAAGCTTGGATTGCTCCGATTCTACGTTCTTGCTAATCCAGGTCTGACGAAAAAGCAGAAAATTCAATACGATGTGCGTTATTCCGTGGAGATGAACCCCATCGAATTGCACCAGTTGGACCCGTGGAAAGGGCGGATTGAGAGCCAAAAACAGACCTCTGTTAAAGGATTGAAGGCTTAGCTCTGGAGAGGCGCTAATCTTTGTTTCTATTCTTAGTTGTCCCATGGTCGCACACTCGTCTTGACACCTGCAAGGCGTAGATCCACACAGGTGCATGCTCTGCCTGGTCACCGGAGGCGCCGGATTCATTGGCTCGCACGTTGTGCAGCGCCTGTTAGCAAAGAAATACAAGGTCCGCGTTCTGGCTCTTCCTTCCGAGCCAAAAGACCGTTTGAACGGATTAAAGGTAGAGATTGTCGAAGGTGACCTTACGAATCCGGACGATCTGGATCGAGCGCTGAAAGGCGTGGATTTTGTGTTTCATCTGGCCGCCATTCATGCACAGTGGATGCGCGACTTCAGCCCCATGTATCGCGTAAACGTAGATGGCACAAGGCTACTTTTGGAAAGGTCCGAAAAAGCCGGAGTCAAGCGCATCGTTTACACAAGCACACAGAACATCATTGGCTGGAATAAAAAGGGCCTTTCGGACGAAGATACTCCATTCAATGAGTTCAAAAAAAGTTCGCACTATACGAAAAGCAAGTACCTGGCCGAACAGGAAGTCTGGAAGTTCATAGAAAAGCACAAGAAGCCAGAGATTGTCATTTTAAACCCATCCGGCCCATTTGGGCCGGGAGATACCGGACCCACGGGAAAGGTGGTCCAGGATTTTCTGCGAAAGAAAATCCCGTTCTATTTTTACGGATATTTCAACGTCATCGACGTAGACGACCTGGCCGATGGTCAGGTGCTGGCATTGGAGAAAGGCAAGCCTTCCACTCGGTACATCCTGGCCGGGCACGATGTTTCCCTGCAGCAATTCTTCAAGTTGCTGGAAAAAGCCAGCGGAGTGCCGGCCCCACGCAGACGCATGCCGCGCCCGCTGGGCTATGCCCTGGGTTACACCATGGAAAGAACATCCGACTGGTTCACCCACAAACCACCAAAGATGACAGTCGATCGCGTTCGTCAGCGAGGACGAAAGAAGCTACTGGACAATTCCAGGATCGTGGAGCTAGGACTAAAGATTCGTCCCCTGGAAGAAACCATCCAGCGAACGGTGGATTACCATTTGGAAATACTGGCGAATTCCGAGGGAAACCATTAGGCCGATTCTGCGAATCCTTGGATCATGGGAATCTTTCGTCCAATCGCGACTAGCTCCTTTGTTCTTACTGTTCTATACATCAACTGTACTCCGGCGGAGCGGAGAGGTGTAGCTCTGGAGCCTCCCAGCCTTAGTCAATGGATCCTTTCGCCGAAGCAATCGGTGGAACTGGCGCATCGGGGCGGCATTGTAATCGATGCGCGCCATTATGCTTTCTACCTGGCTTCGCACTATGAAGGGGCAACCTCCATGAACTGGAAGGATTATGCGCGAGAGGGAAA
>JAGRNC010000394.1 GCA_020440935.1 Leptospiraceae bacterium
ATCGACAAAATTTAGTCAGCCATCCATGTCGCCAGGCGAACCTGCCGGTGATGAACCCGAGCGAGGACCCTCCCGAGGGCTGCAAAAGGCCGGAAGAGGTAAAATTGATCAGACTGCTTTGCAGAAGGAACACGAACGTTCCATTCGCATACCAGTTCTTTCGCTGAAGTATTTTCGGCGAGCCGTGCCGCTACCGGCGGAGCCACCGGAAGATTTCGCAGTGGCCACTGATCATCCTGTATTTCGCGCTCCTGTTTTCTTCACAGGCAGGATTAGGCCCATCGAAGAGTCAAAAAAGAAAGTATATGCCGATCTTGAGCTGGATGGTCCCGTAAAAGAAGCTCTGGTAGCATCGGAGCAAGAGATCGAAGTTGGGCTTCGCAATATTCGCTACTGGGTGGCTGTGCAGCCAGAAACAGCTCGGTACTTTAAGGAATCGGTCAACGCGTACCGGATTTTCGAGATAGAACTATTGTATCTTGGCTCATCCTCTGACGAAGCCCGTCTATTCTTGTTTTCCCGGGCACAGGATTATGTTGGGCGTATTGCACCGGCGCCCTGTTTTGCTCACCGCCTTATGGGCGTTTCGCCCGCAAGCCCGGCCGCAGATACATATGCTCGACTGGAAGAGCAATTTGGAGTGCCCCTTCGAGTCTACGAAGACGAGGAGTCTCGCGAAAAGATTTCAATGTATGCCGTCGACGATGCCAGTCGAACCGTGCTCTACATCCGGGACGGAGGTCCGGAGGACCGAGATACAATCACCTACATCCAGCTAAGCACCTACAATAACAGTGACAGAGAAGTATTTGATGGTCTGAACTTTGGCGATTCGTACGAGAAAGTTGTTCAGTTTATGGGCGGGGAGTCCCGGGTCTATAGTCGGGATGTGGAAAAGGGCATAAAAGTAGTGGCCCAGCGCGGCTCTTATTGCTCGGCAGAACTAGTAGATGGAAAACTCAATTCGATCCTGATTCAGGACCATCCGTACTACTGATAACTATTCTTGCACTTCCAGCAAGATTTTTCCCCGGTTGCTACCCTGCTTGAAATAATCCAGAGCTTCCACGGCCTTTTCGAATGGAAATACTCTATCGATTATGGGCGGCTGCCATTTGATTTGCATCATATCTTCATAAAGACTGTGTAGTCGTTCTACCTGATTGTACAGCCAGATTAAGTTGAAGCCCATGACCGATCGGTTGGAACTGATCATTTCCAGAGGATCGATCCGATCCCTGCCCAGATACTTCATTGCAAGTTTCGCATAGTTCGGTCGACTACCCGATGGCATAAAGTTGGCCGAGCCATAATATATATGACGTCCAGCCGGATTCAATCGTTGATAGAGCGGCTTAAAGTAGGGCGCCCCTATGGCATCAAAAACGATGTCAAAGCCTTCGCGCTTAAACCGCTTGAGCTTGTGGTCTAATTCGAGAGCGAATCCCTTCTTTGTCCGAACAATGATATGATCGCGGTTTAGTCCGAGTTCCTCTAGAAATCGAATCTTTGCATCTGTGCCCACGGAGACCACAGGCAGGGCCCCAAAGTGTTTGCATACTTGGAGTGCATGCAGGCCTACACCGCCCGCGCCCGAGTGAATAAATACGGTTGAGCCCCGGGGCATTTGCGACAATGCTCCCAGGCTTTCCAGCCCGTAGTACGCTGTAAGCGCCTGGACAGGAAATGCGGCCGCATGTTGTAGATTCCATTTGCCCGGGAATTTTCGCAGGTACCGAAGGTCTGCATTCACATGGGTTGCATAGCCACCGAATCGGGTAAGACCCATGACTCGGTCGCCTTTCTTAATAGGAGAATTTCTGGGCCCGTTGACTTCTTCTACGATACCCGAGTATTCCAATCCGGGAATAAATGGGCCCTTCGGAGTAGCGCTGTAAAGACCCAGAACGGCAAATACATCCGCGAGATTCAATCCGCAGTATTGCACTCGGACGCGCGCCTGGCCTTCCTGTGGCTCTGGCAGGGGGATGTCCTTCAAGCGCAACGCTGCCATGTTGCCCGATGACTTTTGAATCCAAGCTTTCGCCATGAACCCAGAATCCTGTGATCGGTCATGGGGGCAAGCAGTGTCGGGCATGCAGGTTTTGATGAGCCAAAAAAACCGTGGAATGTAATCGACGGTGGTTACACGGAGGCGAAGGGCGAATTACGTTTCAGGCTCTCAAAGTCCCGCCAGGAATTTCTCGCTTTGCTCCACGCTATTCATGGATATGTTTAGATCCCGGAGCATTCCATCCTTTAGTTGATAGTACCAGCCATGGAGCACTGGAAACTCCCCGGTTTGCCATTTCTGACGAATGAAGGACACCCTTGAAAGATTAATAACCTGTTGGCGAACGTTAATCATTGCCAGCGCATCCGTACGGTCCGCCTCATTCGTAATAAGCTCCAGTTCGGGCTTATGAGCATTTCGCACGTCTCGGATGTGATTTAACCAGTTGTCCAGAAATCCAAAGCTCTCATCGGACATGGCCGCTTTGATGCCACCGCAGGAAGAGTGACCTACCACCAGTATATGTTTTACGTTCAGGTATTCCACCGCAAAGTACAGGACGCTGAGAAGATTGGTATCGGTGTGCACAACCAGATTGGCGATGTTTCGATGAACAAAAATGGAGCCAGGTATGGAACCAGTTATTTCCGTGGCCGGAACTCGACTATCGGAGCAACCGATCCAGAGAAACTTGGGACTCTGCCCTTCGGACAGTCGGTCAAAAATGGTGGGGTCCGCTTCCTTGACCTGGGTAAGCCACTTCAGGTTTCCATCGAGCAGTTCTCTGTAAGATTCCATAACGATCCAGACTGGATTCAGGTTTCTTCGCTGAAAGCCTTTTTCAGTCCGCTCGTTTGTAAGAGTACACCATCATGTCTCCCTGACCCAGAAGCTTTACGGCCCGATCGGCCAGGCTCTTTGAGCTTCGGTACAGCCATCCCATGTTCTTCCTGGTGGTGAACCCGGAACCGTAGGTTATAAAACCACTGCGAAGGAAACCTATTTCGTTGGCGAGGGCTTCCAGAACTGCCGGCGAAAAGTAGTAAAGATGTTCCGGTACATTCAAAAATCTCCAGGATGGGCCCAGGCATCGGCTTAGCATTCCCCAGCGGCAGGTGGAAAGAACGAACATACCCCCCGGCTTGAGCATAGTATGCAGTTTCTGTAATGCCTGGCGGGGGCTTCTAAGATGCTCGATCGATGCCCACAGAGTGACGAGGTCGTATTTCTGGGTAGGTTCGAACTTTAAGAAATCCTGAATATGAATTGTCAGGCCCAGCTCTTCGATGCCAAATTGCGCC
>JAGRNC010000395.1 GCA_020440935.1 Leptospiraceae bacterium
ATATAGATGCGATACAACAAAGCGAGGCCCAGCGAGAAGCCGCAGATAAACATGGTCTCTTTGCTCAGAAAAGCCAGACAGGCCAGCGTTGCAGCAAGCCATGGCCAATGTGCTTTTTTAAGAAACAACACCACAGCAACCGCTGTAAAAGAAATGGCAATAGGCTCGGCCAGATTGAGTCCAAAGGAAAGCAGGCTTATGGGATTCAATCCAACAATCCAGCCTGTGGCGGGGCGAAAGCGAAATAGAACATAGGATGCGATAAGATGAACAAACAAAAGAAACAGTGGCATACCAAGAGCCAGCGCTTTCGGGCCAAGCCAGTAAAGCCATCCCGATAATAACGGAAAGCCTATCCTGGGAAGTCGAAATGGCAGACTATCCACATACACTTTCTTCTCCGTTGATTTGCCGACTTCGCTGTCGGCCAATTCGGCAAGCTGCACATGGGAGTAGAGCGAAACCGCTGTGTAGTAATAAAACTGCCCATCGTATCCGCCGGTGGGGAAGACGGCGGCTCCGTTGGGCAGAAATGGACGATTCAAATCGGCGAAACAAACCGTTCCCTGAATGCAGCCAAAACCAATCAAAGCCGTCGGTCCGCCAAATCGCTGAGAGCGGGCCCAGCCGTACAATCCGTAGACAATGAGTATCAGGGAAAGAAAGAAGATTCTATTGCGAAAGATGCATCGACTCATACGGCGTTGTACGACCACGATTATCCGCATGAAAATGGGTACCGCACACAGGACAAGAATAAAGCCCCACTCCATCAATCTTCAAACCCTTGCCGCAACCGGGACAGGGAGCCTCGGGCTCGCCGCCTGAAACTTCGAGATTGCTGTTTTCCGTGGTAGGATTCTCAGCGGCTACCAGAGCCACACCGTCATGCACTGGCCAGCCGCAGTATTGCAATGCAATTCTGCATTCATCACTCAGATCCAGGATTGCGAATTGTCCTCCGAGCTTCAAGACTCGGTCTTTTAGCATGCATGCAGCATAAAAATCAATGGAAAAGAGGCCTGATCCGTCCGCTCGATAGTGGATGTAGGGGCGCTCGCCGATTTCGTCCAGCACTGTTTCGGCCAGCGATCGGTCCAGCACGCCTTTCAGGATAAAATGTACGGTCTGCTCCATAACTTGTTTGCTATCTGCGAGGGCGAATGGTTTTGAGTCCTACATGGAGCCGGTATCCCGACTACGATTATTTCTGGGCTGGACCGTGGAAGTTCTTCTGCTTCTGCTTCAGATTCTATTTCTGATCCTGCCAATTCCTCTGCCTTCCTATCGAAGGGGACGTAGAGGTACTATAATCATCGTCACGGACTTGCTGACTTCACCACTGTTTTATTTCCTCCTGGCGAGCCGCCTGAAAAAAAACGGCTACAGTGTTTTCATCCATTCCTGCTTCAACCCTTTGAAGGGATTCCGGCTTCATGCCCGCTCCCTTTCTGCAAACCTGGAGAAATGGGGAGTAACCCAGGCTACCCTGCTTTGCCACGGAGCCGGGGGACTTGCTTCGCTGGGCCTTCCCGATCCAGGAAGGCAGCGAATTCGCTATCTTGTCACCCTGGGCTCTCCCTTCCACGGAACCACAGTGCTTAACTGGCTTCCCTTCATTCCTGCTTTCCACGATTTAACCCCTGGAAGCGAATACCTGTTGATCAATCGGATGAATGCCCTTCTGTTTCCCGGCTTTTCTCCATTTGTTCCCTGGAGAGATGAATGGATTGTGCCGTCCGGTCTTGCACGATTTGGACAGGGAAGAGATCTGGTCCTGGATTGGCCGGGCCGCATGAATCTTCTGTTTAGCGCAGACGTGGCTGAAACCATCGTGGATCAACTCAACCGCGAACATCCATATCCAGTTACGGCCACCCAGATGGCCAAAGCGACACCCGAGCCCGAAGGGATTGTGGCACGCCCCGCTCCATCGCGCCAGGTCGCGCGGCCTACGGCTGCCAAAAAGAGTAAGCCATCCGCCAGAAAACCGTCACAGAAGAAATCGACAAAAAAAAGCCGCAAGCGCTGATACAGATTCCCTCCTTCGCACCCTGAGGGTTGCCCATGGATGCAGGCCCTCGGGAAAAGTTAGTACGGACCGGCGCCGATCGGCTGAGCGACCAGGAGTTACTGATGCTCATCCTGGGCCGGGGAAGCAAGGGTAATCGACTTTCAAAACTGGCCCGATCGCTGCTCAAGCTACTGGATGAAAACAGGGATCCATCCATCCAGGATCTCACTTCCATCGAAGGCATTCATTTTGTACGCGCCGCCATGATCCAGGCGATGTTGGAATTTGGACGTCGCAGACAACGCAAGGGGCATGGTGTACAGGGCCCGGACGATTTGTTCCAGGCGGTGCGACATCTAGGCGACCGGCCGCAGGAGTTCTTTTTGTGCATCCCGCTCGACGGAGCTGGCCGAATCATTGATGTTCATACGGTGACCATCGGCCTGGTTAATCGAACGTTGATTCATCCTAGAGAAGTATTCGCCCCAGCCCTGATGCAGCGTGCCGTTTCGATCATTGTGGCACATAACCATCCCAGCGGCGAACTTGAGCCGAGCCAGGAAGATCGTCAGGTTACAAGAAGATTGCTGGAATGCGGGGAGCTTCTGGGAATCCCGCTTCTGGACCATATAGTCTTTCATAGTGAGGATTTTCGAAGTATATTACAGTGTTAGAGCTTTTCCCGTTCCTTCCCGTTCCATAGAACAGAGGGTTGCATTCTGGAACGGGGCGGGCAAATATGGTCGCCAGTCTATGCGAATTCTAGCGATTCTATTACTCGGCTTAATCCTGAGCTGCGCATCGGCCAGTGCTGGCCTGACTACTTCCAACGTTCCACTAAATGGAAAAAACTACCGAATCGTTGGTAGCGGAGAGACCCAAGTAGAATGGTGGGTCGTGGATTTCGGAATCGTAGGGCTACCCCTGGAAGAACCTCCCATTGATGGGGCGATCAATGCCCTGATGAAGCAGTATGAAGGGGATGCACTAATCAATATGCGCTACTCCACAGATCGCTACATCTTTCTATTCATGACAAAGTATAGGTTCATTTTGAAGGCAGATGTGGTCAAGATTCAGAAGTAAGCCGACGCAATTAACGTTGCTGTTGCTGCTGGCAGGCGCGCTGGCCGGTTGTTTTCCTGGAGGTTTCTTCGAAAAAGGAGGCTTCGTGGATCATGGCGGATGGATTCCGGCCGCCACTTTAACGCACAATGCACCCTATCGCTACGTCTGCCCGGACGAGAAAGAAATTCTGCGCAGAGAAGAACTTCTTAAAAAAGGGGAACAACTCCCCGGC
>JAGRNC010000396.1 GCA_020440935.1 Leptospiraceae bacterium
ATTATGTCTCATTCTGGTCGGCGGATTTTTGAGTAAACTGGCCGATTTTTACCATGGAGCAATGGTGCATGAGCAACATGAGCAATAAGCTAGTTCTGTTTCTAAGTCCATCCCATCCGGGCTTGTTTCAGAATGAAGGCGGTGTGTTCGGTGACGCTGAAATCCGCGCATTTGATTTTGGGAACGCCTTGGGGAGTCCTGCGCTAATTGCTGGTCTGCTGCATTGCTTCTTGCTCTGATCGGTGGATCAAAAAGAGGTCATCGAGCTGTAGCATCTGTAAAGAAAAGCGCACAGATTGGGAAAGCGCAACGAGCGATACCCATCCGCCTTTTTGTCGAGCATCCCGGCTGAGTCTGACAAAGGCGCCAACAATGCTAGAGCTTATGTGATCCACAGCCGCCAGGTTCAAAATAATCTTCGGCGGCTCCTCTTGCAGTAATTGCTCAAAGATCTCATGCAATTCAAAGTGATGCATCAATTCCCAACGTCCACCAAGACGCATTATCTTGAATGGGCCTTCGTCGACCAATTCCCATTCGGCTTCCATTGCATCCAGTATCCTGATCCAGGGTCGGGCTGCAAAGTGCAAAATCCAGAACGGCCGGGATGAAAAATGGATGACCATCGGGGCCGTATTGGGCAGTAAAACCAATGCGGATCGAATCGGAAAAACGGGGTCAGGTAATGGTACTCAAGCTCCAGGGGCGCGTGGATCTGGAGAACGTGAGCGAATTATTAAGCGCGGTTCGAACACATCTTGCAGAAGGAGAAAAAAACTTCGTTCTAAACTTGATTGATGTGACAGATATTAGCTCCACGGGAATTGGACGCCTTCTGGAGATTTCCAAAGAAGTGCAGCTCGTCCGGGGCCGCCTGGGACTATCCGATCTTTCTCAGGTCGTGGAGTATGTTCTGGATCTTGCTCGTCTAAGCGATATCTTTGAGATCTTTCCCAATGATAAATCGGCTGTCGAGGCGCTCAGCGATTAGACCGCAGGCTCAAACCTGGCGGTGGCCGGCCGTTACATAAAAAAAGCGCCGCAGATAGCGACGCTTTTGTTGTTTTGTAGTAATTCGATTTGCGCTTAATTCTGCGCTGGATCGAAAACCAGGTTTGGCTTGATGTTCACTTCGTCGCGGATCGCATCGTCCGGTTTTCCCTTGTATACGATTCCCCACTCCTGGCGATTGATGTTGAAATCACCGGAGACTTTAGTGGGCATTCCGTTCTTCGTTTCGATGGTCACTGGAAAGGCGATGGAGCGAGTAATTCCCCTTAAAGTCAGGTTTCCTCTTGCGTTAAAATTTCCATCGCTGGCAGGACTAACTTCCGCAATTACAAGCTTGCCCTCGGGATAAGTTGCTATCTCGAAAAAGTCCGTGTCTCGAAGATGTTTTTCCAGTTTGCCTTTCATTTCGCCTTCTAGATCATGAACATGTAGCGTATCCATGTCCAGGAGAAACTCGCCACCCAGAATTTTCTGACCTTCCATGGTCAGCTGCCCGCTTTTAAACGCTATGCTTCCATGGTGTTGTCCTGTGATTTTGGTACCAATCCAGTCAATCTTACTTGCGGAAGTGTCCAGCACATGGACATGATCCCCGCTCATGGCCGATTCCTGCATTGGTTCGCCGGATTTGACCATGGTTGCTTCCGGGGCTTCGGCGCACTGTACAAGTACGGCCGTTACTGCCACCAGGGAGAAAAAAGCTGATCGTATCATTTGTATCCTCATTCTATTAAACTGATCGTCCGTTACAGAAATCAAAGAGGCCCTCAATGGCGATCCAAAATTCAGGATTCTGGAGGATGAGGTCGAGGTGAATGTCTTCGGTACCACAGGGGCCAAGCCCGCATTTGGAGCAATTCCCCTGGCCTTTTTACCTTCGCTGCAGCATTACCATTTGCCCTTCGGGTGGATATTTCTATCATTTCTTTTCTGAATAAAATTCGAAACCGCCTCCTCGCAGGCATTCAGCGAGGTTCTTCTTTGACAGAGGCTTCACGAGATACCCTAGCACATCCCGGTATTGCCTTGCCTGCTCACGGTCGTCTGGATTGGGGCTGGCAGTGAGGATGTAAAGCCGCGAACGGTTTCGGAAGGTATTCGGATACAGAGAGTACTCATCCAGGAAATCCCAACCATTCATGACGCCCAAGTTCAAGTCCAGGAATACAAGCCCTGGTTGCGGCAGGCCAAAATCTTCCAGATATTTGCCCGAGGCAGTGAGATAATCCAGTGCCTCCCGAGCGCTTTCAACAGCGGTGCTTCCGATTCCCGGCGCTGTCTGGGCGAGCAGAAGTCGATTAACAAAGTTGCTCAGTGGGTCATCATCCACGAAAAGCACAAAAGAAGGGATGGTCATCTACAGCTCCAGGGTAAAATGAAAGTTAGAACCCTGCCCCGGAACGGATTCTACCCAAATGCGACCGCCGTGCAATTCTACTATCCTCTGGCAATGAGCAAGGCCAATACCGACACCGGTCGGATTTCTGGCGTTATCGCCTCTCTGGAACAGTCGAAAAATTCTCTGGGAATGCTCGGGAAGAATGCCCGTACCGTTGTCGATTATCTGAAAGTGGGAGCCCACCGGTCCCAGGGCCCTGGCCTCGATACGAATTTGTGGTGGGACATTTTCTCTCGAAAATCGGGCTGCATTGGCAATCAAGTTCTGAAGAAGTAAACGAAACTCCAGTGGCATTCCGGTAATGGTATCCGGTAGTTTACCTATGCACACCATAGCGCCCGTGCGCAGCATCAAATCCTGCAAATCCTCCAGCGCCTCGGTCAATGCGATTCTGGGATCGAACGGCACCGTCACCGACCCGCTTCCAAGCCTGCTGTGATCAAGAAGAGCGCCTATCAGGTCGGTCATGCGATTTGCGCTACGTCCGATTATTGCCACGGCCTGCATTCCCACGGGATCTGTCGAATTGTCGAGCTGGGAACCCATCAGACTCAGTACGCTTCGAATGGTGGCCAGCGGTTCGCGCAGGTCATGCGAGGTAATGTAGGTGTATTCATTCAACAGTCTATTCTGCTGGTTTGTTACTCGGATTTGCCGGCGAAGCTGCATCGTAGTCCGTAATCTGAGTGCGTCCAAGCGGTTTAAACGCACACCGATTCCAATGATCACCATGGTTAACGCAAAGATCGATAGGAATATCGAGACTGACAGGCGCAAATCGACGGGCAGATAACCCTTTTGGGTCAGCATAAGCTGCACAAATCCGAATCCTGTTAGTACGAACACCATGGACGGAAGAAGACGTCGGGCGACAATAGATCCGGATTCGTTCC
>JAGRNC010000397.1 GCA_020440935.1 Leptospiraceae bacterium
CGGGTTCGGTGAGCTGGACCATTGAGGTGTTGAATCCTATGCGAAGGTTCTTGTATCCGGCTTTGCTAAGGGTCTTTACTGCGCTAATTGTCTGGCGCAGGATTTGATCGCCCAGTCGCAATATCAATCCCGTGGTTTCGGCCAGGGGTATGAAATCTCCGGGCGAAACAAACTTTCCATCCGTATCGATCCAGCGCGCCAGCGCCTCGGCGCCCACAACCTTTCCGCTTTGCAGATCAATCTGCGGCTGAAGCGCAATGAACAGGGATTCGTTGTCCAGCGCCTTGACCAGGGCCTGCATTAGCCGAAAGCGCGCCTGTGTTTGTTCGCGCAGGGCTGGATCGAATCGAGAATGTTGGTGTAGTCCGGAAGGCTTTGCCTGTTTGAGCGCAAGACGTGCTTCCGCCAGCGCTTGCAGTCCGCTTTCGGATGCATCGTTCAGCTAATACAGAACGGTGCTCACACTTATGGGACCCAGTCCTGCTTCGCGGGCGCTATTAGCCGTTGTGAATTCCACGGCCTGCGGATCAATGTACTGCGAAGAGCCCAGTAGAGCAAATAAGTCATCGCTAATTCTTGCAACCATTACCGACGAATCGGTGGCCTGGCGCAATGCCTGTCCCAGCTTCACTAAAAGCTCATCGCCTACGTCCGTTCCCAGAGTGAGATTGATCTCCCCGAATTTGTCTACGTCTACCAGCATTAATACGCGATCATCATGACCGCGGGCGGACAGAGCGCGGAGCAACGCATTGGCATTTGGGAGTTTTACAAGGGAGTCCTCGTAGGCCATTCGATCCAGTTGGCTAAACAGCGAAACGTTGTGTAATCCTTTGCCCAGATTTTGTGTAAAGACTCGCAGAAGTTCGGTTTCTGTCTGGTCGGGATGTCGACCGGTGGCTATGTAGGCGGCATATGCCGAGCCGGCCAGGCTTTCATCAAAGTACAGTACCGTATGGTTTGCTGCATTAATCGTTTCTTTCTTGGACAGACATCGGCTCAGCTCCTGCCGAATGCTTTGATCCTCTATATTTGATATTGATTTTCCGGACAATCGACTGTGGCTTCCTGCTGCGGCTAGAATTACGGGCTCCTGGTCCGGACCGTCCGATGCACCGGCGCAAACAATGCCTTCCGGCGGAACTCCCAGGACTCCTGCAATTTCTACAATCATTCGGGATGCGAACTCATGGGCGGTTCTGGATTCGCCCAGGGCGCTGGAGGATTCGGCAATCATCTGCAGGCCCTGTCTCGCGCGTTGCACGGTGGTTAGCTGATCGTAGGACCGGATGTTTGCGGTAATTACAGCCTTTAATCGCTCTACTGTGAGCTCTGTTTTGTTCCAGTAATCGTTGATGTCATAGTCTTTGAGACTTGCCTGCATACTGGATTGGCCAGGCTGGCCTGTGACCATTACAATGCGGATCGCTGCATTACCCAGCACCTCCCGAATGGCCTTCACCAGCCGAAAGCCAGCATCCTCGGTGTCCATCACCACATCGAGAAGGACCACTGCGATATCTCTTTCGCGGGACAGGATGGCAGAGGCCGCTCCGAAGGATCCTGCCTGCAAAAGCTCGATCGGCCGACCTAAAACCTGAAAATTGCGCAAACCAAATTCGGTGGTCTTTTGATAGAGCGAATCATCATCTACAGCCAGAATCCTCCAGCGGGGTAGCGGGGTCTCGGTATTTGGGGACATGGGCGTTCACAATGCTTTTATATATTTTGCGGAGAGTGTGCTTTTAACGTCGCAGAAAGCGACTATCCTGCGAATGTTTCAAGCATTTTACCGTAGGGCACAATAATCCATCGATTCTTGGTGAATTGCATCAATGCGACCGCGAAAATAATAGATAATGAAGTTGAGAATCATGGGCAGGTAATATTGTATCACTGTACGGTATGTATCAACTGTTATACTGATGACGATGCGTATGCGACGTAATATTTGCCTCCGACCGGTCCCGGGGCCGCCTGAATTCGAGGGCTAGGTCTGGCAATGAGCGGGGATGTACGGCCTTATTGGGACTCGGACATCGAACATCGGGCTACAGGCTATAGGTCGCATTTGGACTATCGTTCACTGGCGCCGACCAGCGATGCCACGTCATTCCGGTGGCGGATTGTTGCATGTTCCCAACTATAGAGAGCTCTACAGGGTTTCGAATCGAACGTCCACGCTGTGCCCGTGTTCGTGCTCCAAACCTTCTACCTGACTCATGATCTGAATTGGCTTCCAGGCTTCGCGGAGGCTTTCTTTAGTGGGATGCTGAAATGTAATTCGTTTCATGTACGTTTCGACCCCCAGACCCGAATACATGCGCCCGGTGCCTCCCGTGGGAAGTACGTGGTTTGTGCCGCTGTAGTAATCTCCCAGAGCCACCGGCGCGAAGTGGCCCAGAAATACGCTGCCCGCGGCCGTGATCTTTTTTAGATCAGCGTCGGGTTGTCGGGTACAAATCTCCAGGTGCTCCGGCGCGTAATCGTTGGAGAATGCAAAGGCATCGTCCAGGTTTTCGTACACAATGGCAAAGGAATGCTTTCGAATGCTGGTTTCTTTCATGGCCCGACGTTCGGGGCGCTGCTCCAGGCCTTTTTCTATTTCGAGCGAGGTTGCTTCGGCCAGGGCTCGATTGTCGGTGAGCAGAATGGCCGGACTGTCTTCGCCGTGTTCGGCCTGGCTGAGCAGGTCCGATGCCACGTAGGCAGGATTGGCGGATTTGTCGGCGATCACAATGACTTCGGAGGGCCCGGCGGGCTGATCGATGCGAATTCGCCCGGTGGCCGATAGCAAGGTTTTGGCCGCTGTCACGTAGCGATTTCCTGGACCAACAATGAGTTGTGCGGCGGGGGCATAAAGTCCTGCGGCTGCCGCGGCTACACCGTGCGCGCCGCCTACCTTGAGTACATGAGTGGCTCCTGCCATGGCGGCGCAATGGAGCACTACATCGTTTAGTTTTCCCTGGTTATTGGCCGGGCTGAGAAGAACGATGTTTCTTACCCCCGCCACAACGGCCGGAATCACTCCCATTAAAACCGATGAAGGATACATGGCCTTTCCGCCGGGAACATAGACGGCCACGGTTTCCACCGGAGTATAGAAGTATCCCAGCTCTGCCCCAGCGACCTTTGTTCGTGCCTCGCTCAATCGGCTGCGCTGAAATTCATGGAAGGCGCGAATATTTGCGGCGGCGGCAGAAAATGCCTTTTTGATTTCGCCAGAAACAGATTCGCTGGCCGTCTGGATTTCTTGCGGGCTGCACAGTACCGGTTCCGGATAAAAACCATC
>JAGRNC010000398.1 GCA_020440935.1 Leptospiraceae bacterium
GAAACTTTTTTTCTCAGTCACGAACCGGAGGATTACTATGATCCTTCCGGGCAGAAGATGTTTCTGGACCGCTACCGTTCCAACCTGTTCAGCGTTAAAGGCCAGGTGCTTTTTATTACTCCCCGAAACCGTGTGGAAGATTGGATTCTTGTAGGTCGAGATTACGCACGGTTCCAGCTTGCTGTTCATAACCTCGGGCTGGTCATGCGACCCACAAGTCAGCTAATGCAGGAATTCGATTCCATGAAAAAGCTTGCCAGCGAGTACAATTCCTTTCTCGGCCTTAAAAGTCCTGCGAAGCTACAAATGAACGCTTTACTGGGTCGATCCGGTGACGATTTTCTAGCGCCGCGCAGGCCGCTGCAATCCATGCTACGCTAGGCAAAGAAACCGTTTCATGGCTGCTAACGGCGGCGATGGCCTCCCCATTCTGGAAAGGCCATCGCCCCGGGGTTATTTAAGCTCCACTGATGCGGCCAACATCGATACATTTTTTTGGTCTTTTGATTGACCGAAATGACTGACCAGTCAGTCATTGGAAAAGATTCATGGAATCGACAGAAAGAAATCCTGATAGGGGCAAAGAGGAAGAGTAGAATTGAAAAAGGAAACCCAGAAATACGACCGAAGCATTTCGGGTCGGCAGCGGATTCTTCGCGCGGCCCAGAAACATTTTCAGAAGCATTCCTACGCTGACACTAGAGTAGAAGATATCTGCATTGTAGCCGGAATTTCAAAGGGGGCATTCTACCTGCATTTCAAAACGAAAGAAGCGATGGTAGTTGAGCTGTTTAAGGATTTCTTCCATCAATACCAGCAATCCATATCCGCCTTTCTGGAAAGCAATGAACCCACGCCCATGGCCGCGCTGGAGCTCTTTCGACTTAGCATGGAAGGAGCCGAGCAACAATTGCACCTGACAAGGGTATTCTTTGAAGCCGTGGGTCAGGAGATCGTGGGCGATTCGCAGGGGTTGAACGACTTTGCGGGAGGTTTCTTCGATACTATGGCAAGCAACCTGCAGAAATGGATGGGCTATCCAACCAGCGAACGTAGTCGTCTACGAGCGCTCATTTCCTGCATGGATGGTATTGTACTTCACTGGGCCTTTTTTGACACTCCGGCAAAAGTACGAAAGCGACAGACCGAGGCATTTCTTGAGATGGTGGACCATTCCACCTCCGGTGTGCTGCCTGCGCAGAATAATTCCAATCGGGCAAGTAACAGATCAAAGAAAAGCCCGGGCTACTGAGAGAATAAGCAAATAGGAGGCGCTAACAATGGAAAATTCGATCTACCAGACCAGTAATACAGGCAACGGGCCAAAGGCCTTTGTAATCTTGTCGGGACTGTTATTACTCTCGGCCGGGATCTATATAAGCTTTGCCAGAGCTCCGATGCTGTTCGGAGCAATCCAGACCGACCCGAGTCCGCTACGATCCGGATTGCTGGTTGCTTCGATGATTGTGGTTGTGCTGCGGATCCTTTTTACCATGACATTCTTGCTCAAGCGAGGAATGAACTGGGATGAAGCGGGAGGGATTCCATTTGCCTTTTTCCTGTACTTCGTAGTGTACGGAATTCTTGCGAGGTTAACGGATTCAACTCCGGGCTGGGCTGTCTATCTGGGCGTGGCCTTGTTTATCGGCGGTTCCTCTCTAAATACCGGATCGGAATTGGCCCGGCACTTCTGGAAGAAAAACCCGGAGCATAAAGGTAAGCTTTATACGACGGGTGCCTTTGGCCTTGCGAGGCACATCAATTACACTGGCGATATTCTCTGGATTGCGGGAATGGCATTAATTACCGGGAATTGGTTTTCCTGCATCGTAGTGGTGCTGATGTTTTGTTTCTTTGCATTCTTCAACGGTCCTATGCTCGATCGATACCTGGCTTCGAAGTACGGGTCGCAATACGATGAGTGGGCCAAGTCTACCCGTAGTTTGATTCCTGGCATATTCTAAGAATAGTACGGATTCTTGCGGTCGCCAGCCTACGATTTCCAGGAAGAGCGGCTCATCGCCCCATGGTGCGCTTCCTTTTCGCTTGTAATTGTGCGGAGAAGCGTCACCGTTAGGCCATGTCGCCCTGGACCATCAACTCCTGGAAATCGGCCGGTCAATTCTTTGAATACCGAAGGCAAAAAATCTTTTGCATTGAAGAAGGCTCGGGACCGCCCCTTGTACTGATCCATGGCTTTCCCACTTCTTCCTACGATTGGAGTTATGTCTGGGACACGCTTAAGACGAACTACCGACTATTAGCATGCGATCTAATTGGCTTTGGATTCTCGGACAAGCCGCTGGACTATGCATATGGCATAGCCGACCAAGCGGATATCGTAGAGGCTATGTTAGTTGCAAAAGGAATCCACTCCTGTCACATTCTGGCCCACGACTATGGAGACACAGTGGCCCAGGAGATGCTGGCACGTCAGAGAGAGAGAATGCACGGTTCGCTCCAACCTGCCCGGGAATCGGCTTCAGGGTCGGAAAAGGGAGGGGCCCACAAATCGCGGGATGCTTTGCGCTATGAATCCGTCTGCTTCTTAAATGGCGGTCTATTTCCTGAAGTGCACCGCCCGCGATTCCTTCAAAAATTACTGATTAGCCCACTGGGTTCCGTAGTCACCCGATTGATTAACGAGAAAACCTTCCGTAAGAGCTTCAGCGAGGTATTCGGAAAAGACACCCGGCCATCCGACGGGGAGCTAAGAGCCTTCTGGGACCTGGTGCAGTATAACCGGGGCACTCGTATCTACCACAAGCTCATTCGCTACATGAAGGAACGCAGGATCCATCGGCAGCGATGGATAACGCCATTGCTTGAACCCGATCAACCCATCCGCATCATTAATGGCTCCGTAGATCCGGTGTCGGGACATCATATGGTAGAGCGCTATGTTGCGCTGGTACCGCAGCCCGATGTAGTATCGCTTTCAACCATCGGGCATTATCCGCAAACCGAAGCGCCTAAAGAAGTGGTGAGTGCGTACATGGAATTTCGCCATTCGATGGACCGTTGAATCGGCACATACACATGGACGGCACGACTGGCCCAAAAGCATTCGATGCCACTTTAAACGCTACGGGAACAACCGACTTCAGACCAGCTGCTGCCCTCCATCGACGTGGAGCACGGTCCCGCTTATATGCGGATTTTGCATGATCGATACAATGGCGATCGCCACGTCCTCGGCTTGTCCAATGCGCCGCGAAGGAGTCGCTGCAAGGTTGGTTTGCTGGCTGCCCGAAAAGTAAAAAGGCCACTTTCGTGGCCTGAAGGTTTA
>JAGRNC010000039.1 GCA_020440935.1 Leptospiraceae bacterium
TTTCCGGAGTAATGAAATCAATCCTGGATGAACTGCGTCCAGTGGGACGCTGCGATCGGGATAATCTTGATAATCGGACAATAATTCAGAGAGTTCCTTTCTATCGTAGAGCTTGCTTGCGCGTTCTAATAGTTCAATATACAGCTGTCCGCTTCTACCCAGCGATTTGCGGACTTCTCTGGCGACGGCCGGATCTGAAAACAGAAGTTCGCTGCCCAGAATGTTGCATTCCATCAATGCACGCTTTCCTTCGAGATTCAGCAGAGAGAAGAACGATGGTTTTACCATGTCCTGGCCATATGGAGTGAGCCCCATTAGCATGCAGCGAAACTTGATTCCCATTCGCGCAAAGAAACCAGTGGCGGCTTTCTCTTCGGCCTCCAGTTCTTTCTTCAAGCGATTCTGGGCTTCCAGCTCCTTTCGCCGATTTTCGCGGGCTACATCGGAGGGCAAACGCGGGCCATCGCCGCCAGCACCACCGCCACCGCGTTTCCGGGAAGGACGCTCATCGTCGGGTTGTTTAATTGACCGCTCGTTCAGGATCTGACCACCGGAGCCCCGGAGTTGATCGAGCATTTTCTTACGGTCTTTGTCTCCGAGATTCTGGGCGCCGATAGCCTTGCGAGTTCTATCGAACTCCATTTCATCCATGGCTCTTATAGCGGAGTATTCATGCTTCCAATCAATCAAAAAAAAAGTGGCTCCCATTCCTTTGAGAGGAGGAATGGCGAGGATGGTGGAGCAAGAGACGATTACCGTCGAAGAGATTGAAAAGGCCTGCGTAGATGGCTGGGATCGGGTCCTGGGCATCGTATTGTTCGGATCGCGTGCGCGGGGCGACGGTGGTTCCGGAGCGGACTGGGACCTGGGAATTGTATTCCGTCAGAACGGCGAAGGTACGGAGCCGGACTTTGAAGTGCCCGGGGACTGGGATCTATTCCTCTGGGATGACAGCCGCTGGGAGGATGGGTTCGCGCTTCAGGTGGAAATGGCCAGGGACGGAATCATTCTAAAAGATTTTGACCAGAATATAGAGCGCCGATTCGAAAAGATTCGAGAATACATCCTTCCCCATTGGGCAGGCTACTTGAAACGCCTTTAGTTTCCAGGGATTAGCGACGTCGTAGCATCAGCTTCTCTTGGGCCTTCGTTTTTTACCGGCCGGCTTTTTCTTGGCTGCTCCCCGGCTGGATGAGCGACTCTGACCGGCCGTAGTAAATGGGATTACCTTGGTAGTAAACTCCAGAGTGCCCCCTGTTTCCAGGGACTGCATGGCATCTCTGAGTAAAGCCGCTTTCTCGAATTCCATGTTTCTGGCCGCCTGTAGCATCTCTTCTTTTAGCTTCTTTATTTTTTCATGCTTGGGCAACTGGGGATCCAGAACTATGGTCTCCTTAATTCGATTCAGCGCCTCATCTTCAGAGGTATCTTCCTCGGTGGAGCGTTCGATGATGTCCTGAATTTCCTTCTGTATTGTCTGCGGGGTAATTCCCATCTTCGCATTGTACTCTTCCTGCACAGCCCGTCGACGCAGGGTTTCGTCGATTGCTGCGCGCATGGAAGGGGTCACTTTATCGGCATACAGAATGGCCTGGCCATCCACGTTTCTTGCTGCCCGCCCCATGGTCTGAATCAGCGAGCGGGTATTTCGCAGGAAGCCTTCGCGGTCTGCATCCAATATGGCCACAAGCGCTACCTCCGGCATATCCAATCCCTCGCGCAGAAGATTGACTCCCACCAGTACCTGGTATTTCCCTTTTCGTAGATCTCGAATAATTTCCACCCGTTCAATCGTATGAATTTCAGAGTGCAGGTAGGCCACATCGATGCCCAGTTCGCGAAGATAATCAGAAAGGTCTTCTGCCATCTTTTTTGTAAGCGTTGTCACCAGAGTTCTCTGATCTTTCGAAATCCTTGCCTTAATCTCCTGAACCAGATCCTCAATTTGACCTTTCACCGGCCGTACATCAATATTGGGATCCAGAAGTCCGGTGGGACGGATTAACTGTTCCACGTGCACCGGGCTCTTTTGCATTTCGTAATCTGCCGGAGTAGCTGATACATAGAGTACCTTGTCCGCGATTTGTTCAAACTCCTGAAAGTTTAGCGGCCGGTTATCCAGAGCCGATGGCAGACGAAAGCCAAAGTCCACAAGGGTCTGCTTTCGGGCCCGATCGCCTTCGAACATTCCGCGAACCTGTGGCAAAGTTACGTGACTTTCATCAATGATGATCCAGAAATCATCCGGAAAATAGTCCAGAAGACAGGCAGGGGGCTCCCCCGCTTCACGCCCTGTTAAATGCCGTGAATAGTTTTCGATGCCGTTGCAATATCCAAGCTCGCGTAACATTTCCATATCATAGCGAGTTCTTTGTTGGATTCGCTCCGCTTCCAGAGGTTTGTCCTGTTGCTTGAACCGGTCTACCTGATCTTCCAGTTCTTTCTGGATTTTCTCCAGCGCTTCTTTTAATCGCGGGGGTGAAGTAATAAAGTGTTTGGCCGGATAGATTACTGCGCGCTGCAGCTGATCTAGAATCCGACCGCTAATTGGATCAAAATAGCTGAGGTTTTCGATTTCATCGCCAAACCATTCGATTCGGATTCCTTCGTTTCTATAGGCAGGGAATATCTCCACTGTATCGCCACGCACGCGAAAGTTCCCTCGACTGAAATCCAGATCGTTCCTCTGGTATTGAATATGAAGCAGTTGTCGAATCACATCGTTTCGTTCGATGGTAAGACCTTTCTCGAGCATCACCAGGCTATGACGGTATTCCTCCGGGGATCCCAGACCATAGATGCAAGAAACCGAAGAAACAATGATGACATCGTTTCGCTCCAGTAGAGAGGAAGTGGCGCGTAAGCGCAATCGGTCTATTTCATCGTTAATCGATGCGTCTTTCTCTATGTAGGTATCGCTGGATGGTACGTAGGCTTCGGGCTGATAATAGTCATAGTAGGAAACAAAGTACTCCACTGCGTTTTCTGGGAAGAATTCCCTGAACTCGCGGTACAGCTGCGCGGCAAGAGTTTTGTTATGAGTAAGAACCAGCGCTGGTTTCTGAAGGTTCTCCAGAAAACCGGCCATGGTATAGGTTTTTCCGGATCCAGTCACGCCGACTAGGCAGAGCTGGTTCTGGCCCGATTTAGCCGCACTGGATAATTCTTCGATTGCGCGCGGTTGATCACCGGCGGGTTTGTATTCCGACACCAGCCGAAGTCGGCGATTCTCTGCCATTAGCCAACTTTCTTGCGGGCGGTAAAAATGGCAACATTCTCGGCATCTTTGATCTCGATATCCAGTTCGTCGAATAGCTTCGACATTACCATCATTCCTCGCATGAGAGTCAGTGAGCTATTGTATTTTCCGGCTTCAATATCGCGCTCAATTTCCACTTCGCGAAGACCATTGCGAATTTCGATGCGAAACTCGCCACCTTCCAGCGAGTAGAGAATCTCTATGGGATTGTGGTCGTTGTATTTTACGGCATTTTCCATTGCTTCCGTCGTCGCAATGGACATATCGACAATTACTTCGTCGGATACACCGTGGAGTCGGAGGAAGACTTCCAACCTTGCCCGAACCATCTGGATAGGGGAATCTGCCAGAAATCCCGAAACACGATAGCGAGTAATTGGTTGGGTATTGTCGAGCGATGCGAGAACGTAGTCGTCCGTGAGCGTACTGTGGGGCTTCAGAAGATTCTCCGAAACCATTTGCGAAAGGCCCGACCTTAGTTCCGATTCTTCCACGGGCATGGAATACTCAAATCGGAGCCAGGCTGCGAAATCTTTCTGGTTCCCCCAGCATCCGGATCGAACCAAAGTACGCAATGCATTGATCAGCTCCGGATTCGTCATTCTACTCTTTTTTTTCAGCACGTCGGAAAAGGGCAAGAAAAAGATTTCCTGCGAAGATTAGGGCGGCTCCCAGGACTCCCGACAGGCCCGGCACCTCTTGAAGCAAAAAGAATCCCGCAATTAGAGCAATAGGTATTCGCAGACTCGACACGATACTGCCCGCCGTGGCCGACAGATGCTCATAGGATCGGGTCAGCAGCCATTGGCCCGCAATTCCGAGCAGCGCGGATAGAAAAACCCAGATGACGGAAGGGGATAGCAAATCCGGAATATCGCTCAATACGATGGGCAGAGTGGCGATGCTGCCAATTCCAAACATCCATAGAAGGATCTCTTCCGCCCGCGCCTGCATCGCGGCTCCGCGCAAAGCCAGGATAGCCAGCGCCGCCAGTAATCCCGAACCAAGACCCCACAAATCTGAATGAGAGATTGTACCGGAGCGGATAAGCGGTGTCAGAACATAGATTCCGATACCGGTTAAGCTGAATACAAGCACAAGAAGCATTCGGCGATCGGGAATCTCTGAGAGTAGCGGTATGGCGAGTAAGGCAACAAATGCAGGATAGGTCATGTTTAATACATTTGCAGTGGCTGCATTTCCCGATGCCACGGATTCGTAGAAGAACAATAGAGCGAGAGTATTAAAGATTGCGCGGAAATAAAGCGCATTGGGTACTTTGAGGCGAAACGTCAGCCCTGCTCGGCGAAATAAGTAGATCGAAAAGAAAAATCCGGTAAGATACCGCACAAAGGCGTATGCCTGCGACGGTATTTCGGGGTTGCTCAACGTACCAACGCGAACGAAGAACGTGGCAAAATAGAAACTTAGAGCGCTTGCAGCGTTTAGCAATATTCCATAGATTTGTCTCCGCCGGTAAATAGATTGACTCATGATCGCTCCGAATCGAACAGGAAGAATCATGGCGATTCTGAAGGTAAGCATTTTTCAAAAGAATCTGGCTGAAGGCTTGAATCTATCGCTGCACAAGAGATTATCCGCCGTAAAATCCGATTTCCTGGTTTTTCCCGAGTATTTTGCTGTTGATGGCTCTACCAAAGATCATCGTGCTCTAGCCGATCGAACAAAATTCGCCCTTGATTGGCTTGGAAAGCTGAGCGAGTCCTATAAAGGAGTTGTTATTGGCGGAACTGTAATTCGGGAGATTGAAGGAAAATTCTACAACGCCATGCCCGTATTCTTCGAAGGGCAACTCATTGATTGGTATCATAAACGGTTTCTCACAGAAAATGAGGCCCCGCTATTGACGCCAGGTAAGGACCCTGGAGTATTTATTCTTGGCGGCCACCGATTTGGAGTACTCATTTGCGCTGACGTTCTAAAGCCGGAGTATGTGAAAGAGCTCGCGGACATGGATGTAAAATTGATCTTCACGGTTATGAATTCTCCATACAAAGAGGAGACCGTAGAAGAGAAGCACGAGCGCGACGAAAAGCTGTACTGCGGACCGGCACGCGAAATGGGGCTGTCCATAATCAAGTGTTGTTCGGCGGGTACGATTTTTGGCCGTCGCCTTCAGGGTAGATCGCTTGCCGTTACTCCATCGGGCATTTCATGGAGAGTGGCTCCCGAGGAAGAGGACCGTGAGATCCTAAAAACAGTAGTACTGAATGCTTGAGTGCACCCGATTTGTTTCCTTCCCGTCGAAGGTAAGGTAGACATCCTTTCTTCAGTTTCCGCCGATAGAGTTAAGCGAACAAGATTCGGCCGATCCGCGTAAAAAGCTGGGCAAGGTAATAATGTGTCATGCCCGCCATCCTGCGGTGTATACCGGCCTTAAACCTGAAGATTGTGTCAGCAATCTCTGGAAAGTCTGCCAGGCGTTCACTGGATTTGAGAATCATCAGTCCTATCAAATCAAGAATTTCCTCATAGCTTCTGTCGAGCCGCTCGCGCCACTCTTGAAAATTCTTTTCATTTGAAACGAAGACCTCCAGTTCGTGCAATCCCATGGGGTGCGCAAGGCCATCTTCGATTTTCTCCCGGAGCTGCGAAAAGGACTGATCAAGAACAATCCCGGAAAGTTCCAGGCTACCGCCCATCAAATCTAGCAGATAGTGATCGTTCTGGTTGGTCAGTTTCGCCATATCCGAGCCAGGGATTAAATGAAAGGGAACGGATACTCCCCTGCTTATGATTGTCTCTTTGAGTAATTCCAGGTCTTCAACAATGAACAAGAACCGGCTATGCTCCGGCGGTTCTTCCAGAGTTTTCAGCAGCGCTGTCTCCGCCTCATTTTGGATAAGGTCCGCTCGCGGAAAAACGATGTATCGTCTGGCGGCTTTAAAGGGCGGATACTGCAATCGCGTACGCAGGAGCCATCGCACCGTAAAAGGGGCCGGTTGTTTTTCATCACCGATAAGAATACGGTCTTCTGGAAATTGAATATAATCGGGATGCTCTCGCTTCAGAAAAAGCCTACAGGAAGGGCAGCGTCCGCAGGCATTACCGGTTTCACAAAGAGCGCTCTGTACAAACCATTCGGCGGAACTGAATTTACCAACTCCGGCGGGCCCATGCAGAATTAAGAGTGGTGGAGCGCCCAGGTTCAGATAATGCTCCAACATCGAATAGGCGATGGATTGTCCCTGGAGCGTAAATCCCATAGTGCATGCGCTATCGGTTAGGTTTTGGCGTAAACTTCAGAAATTGGTTGCAAAACAAAAAACCCGGCCCCATGCTTAGCGCAGGGCCGGGCTGCATCTGAACACACTCTTTCCCGATCTGTCGCCGATTCTTTGATCGGCGCGGATACTCGCCCGAAGCGAGTAATGAGTGAACGGATACCTTTTAATCTCCCCCTTAAAAGAATCCGTCAATATAAATGCACGTGGCGTACCAACCATGCCAGAGAATCGCGAAAAATTCTATTTTTGAGCCACCAGAAATTCTTTTTTTCGCGAATTGAGTGCTAATCGGTGCCTGCGGCTGGAACAGGGCTGCATTGGAAGCCGCCTCTATCCCCGAAAAGATGCCCGTTTCGTCGATCTCTCTCTCAGGATCTACGAGATTGCACAATATTTGTATGACTGCGTGTCACGCATGGCCCATAGTTAAGCCATGCACTAAAAGTATGCAATATGAATTTGCTCTTTCTTTTAGCGGTATTCGATTCCGCAAAAACGGTCTGCCGAGACGCTAGCTTGCTCGGACAGATCGAGGCTTCCCGGCCTGGGTCCGCTGCCCCGGGAAAATGCAGAGTTCAGCATTGTCGAATCGGATGAAATCAAAGCCAGGAGCCGGAATCTATTTGACCGAAAGCCTGGCAGAATTACTTTCCGCTTCATGCGAAAAGACAGATTAGTTGCACTGGCCATAGCACTGGCAGTGTTTTCGGCGCCTTATTGCAAGTCCGGCGACGAAGACCCATCCGACGATCAAGAACTACTCAACCTATTAGATGTAGGCATCGCGAATGGGATTTTCTGGAGCGGCAAGACCAGCAATAATAGTTGTAGCACGGGGGATCCAGTAACTTCGGTTGCGGTTTGTGCTACTCAAGATTACCTCGAGGATACTTATCTATCCGGCGATACCAGCAACCTGACGCTGTATCTACCATCGGCGAATCCGCCGGCCGGAACAGTAACTCTGGTTTTACCTCATCCTGACAACAATGCGGCCAACACATTCAATATTGCCGTAAGCGGAGATCTGAAGGGCGGATATGAGACTGGAAACGGTATCAGCCGCGTACTAACGTTGAATGATTCGGGCACTATCACTGCTTCTAATTCAACAGTTCAGATCCAGATGTCTAGTTTCCGCGCCCAGCAAGGGGAAAAGACAGTGGAAGGCACTGTGGATATCAAGTACGTGCGAGCCAGCGCAAGCGACACATCTTACACCGTACAATACGATTTCCAATTGGATAAGGTCTATTGATAAGGGGCGTGGCTAAAAATGAAAAGAACAAGTAACAGATTAAAACTAATTGCCATCGCTCTCATTGGAGTCCTGGCATTTGCCGCTTCAGCGTTGCAAGCCGAGCCGGGCTGGGCATTGCAGCCTCTGCCGCTGGTCAGCGCAAGTTCCGACGATGGATTTGGCTATGGCCTCCGGGTGTACGGTACTTACAAAGACGAAAAGGCGCAACCGTACAAGTACCAATTCTATGGTCAGTACTATGCCACCACACGGGGCTACGAATACCACGAAGCATCTATGGATGCGGTGGATTTCCTGGACTCCTCTTTTCGCATCAAACTGAACGTGGGTGTAGAGCGCACATTGAACGCGCAATACTATGGCACCGGGAACTACCAGGATATCCGGCGGCAGCAGAAAATCAAAAATGGCGAAATTCCAATCAACGAAAACGTTCGGCTGGATCCGACCACTGGTGAACCTCTGCGGGACATTTACACATTTGATGAATATGGAGATTCCGTTTATTCATTGAACGAGCGTGCATTGCTCAGCCCTAACTCCGGCGACTTTTTGAATCCGGGGCGCAAACTGTTAAAGCAAACGCAGGGAAAATACTTTTACTATGACCGGATTCGTCCCTTTGTTACCGTTTCTACGGAACAGTGGATTGGTCAGACTAACTTTAAATGGTTTCTGGGTCTTCGCGGACAGCGGTACAAGATTCAATCTTATGAAGGGGATTTTGAAGGCGGCGATAAGCTGCCCAATGGTCGGACACTGATCGATATTGAGAAGCCTCTGGGTTACGATGCTACCGAGGATCCGAAGTTCGTAAACGGAATTCGCGCCGCTATTGCTTATGATTCGCGCCCGAGGGCTCGTGAGATTAACCCGAATGCCGGTATCTTTACCGATTTCCATTACGAGGGCGTGGGTAAAGGCACGGGAAGCGCCTATACATTTAACCGATATACGGCTACCTGGCGCCAGTACTTTGAGCTTTTCCCTGGCTTCTTTAAACCGCAGGATCGCGAGCTGGTTTTCGCCTATCGCTTCCTCGGTCAGAAGACCACAGGGGATGTGCCCTTCTACGAAGAAGGTCGGATCTACACGATGAAAGAAAGCTCCGAAGGTCTGGGCGGCAATAACGGCCTGCGGGGTTATCCGGCGAACCAGTTCGTGGATCGAGTAATGGGAATGGCGAACTTTGAAGCGCGACTCACCACCTTCCACGTAGAAGCACTGGGCGGAATTGACTTCATCTTCCTCGGTTACTATGACCTGGGACGAGTAGCTCCTACCAATCGGGAAATGACTCTGAAAGGTCTGCACCGGGCCTACGGTGGTGGCGTTCGGTTGCTGTGGCAGGAAAATGTAGTGATTAACATTTCCTATGGTCGGTCACAATACGAATCCAACTTCAACTTTGGATTCAATCACCTGTTCTAGGCGATCTCGACACGAAAAAATAGACCGGTCCTGCGAACCAGCGGGCCGGTCTATCCTTCTAATAAAACAATGGCATCAAGAATCGCGATAATCCTGGTATTCCTTGCCATCCTCGGCAATTGCATGCTCATACCTTTCTCCGGGTCGTCGCAAGGTCCGGAAGGGCGGGATGTGCCGGAAGCACACCGAATGGAAGAGGGCCGTAACGAAAGCCCCATGTCTCGGGAAATGGAGCCATTACCCGGGGAAGACCGAGGTGTTGAGGTGCAGGAGAAACCAGGGGTGTACGTATTTACGTATTCGGCTCCGCTGGAATTGGCAGATCCATACTCGGACTACCTGACCAAGCGCAGGATTTATGATGCCGATCTTGCTCAAAGAATTCACCAACTACTTGAAGAAGAAGCAGGTTACGAACCCGAATTCAAAGCCAAATGTCTTCCGAAATACGATTATGGCATAGTAATCAAAGGCGAAGAATCGCTGGATACATACCTTTTTGCATTTGGCTGCAACACTATGTATCACAAAGAAAAGAAACTCTGGAAAGATTTTGGGCCGGTTCGCAATCGATTATATACGTTGCTTCGCTACGAGGTAAACGATAACACATCAACATTGCTAGATTCCAGGGAATGATCATGTCTTTCTCTGTCCTCTTGTTTCGAGCCTTACCCGGTCTGGTATTGACGATCTTGCTGGTCGGAACGGGTTGCATGGTGGGCTACGCTCCGCGCAAGAAGCCAGCAACCTCGCAGGTCTCGGAACCGATCCAACCAGAAAAAGAAACGAAAGTTGAAAGCAACGAACCTCCAGCTACGAAACCTGTTGAAAACCCGGCTCTACAGGCTCGAAAAGGTGCGATCGCCGTACTTCCTTTTGAAGTATTAAATCAGAGCAAAGGAAGCGAGAGAGGAGTTAGTCTGGCGTCCAGGCTGATGGCCCGATTGCAAGCCAGGCAACAATTCGAATTGGTGGACCGACTTGCAATGGATTCCATTCAATCGGAGATTGTCACCGGCCAGAGCGGGCTGGTAGACTCCGATAGCGCGGCACGGATAGGCCGGCTCGTTGGAGCCCGCTATCTTATTCTGGGCGAATGGAGCCCCATAAACGAAAGTCAGGCGAAGGCGTCCTTTCGCATTGTAGTGGCCGAGACCGGTCGGCTCATTGGCTCCGGCATTGCCATCGGAACCGAAGAGGCTGTGCTTTCCCAATTCGACGAGAGTCTGGCGCGGCAACTATCGATCTATCAGAGCCTGGATAATCCGGCGAGTCCCTATAGTATACTTTTGCAGATGGATCGCGAAAGCCATTTATACACGATGGGCGAAACGGTTCAGGTGCGATTCGAAATCAAACGGCATCGTGATACGGCGCCGAGCAGAGTGTATCTGCAGCTCTATGCCATAGATTCGGACGGAAAAATGACCATGATCTATCCGAATCGATTTAGCGGTGTCAGGCCGCTGGACATTGGTCAAAAGTACACATTTCCTTCCGAAAAGGATCCATTCGAATGGAAGTTAGTGCCCCCCGCCGGGACCGAGACGATCCAGGCGTTTGTTACCACGCAGCCTGTGGATCCATTCAAAGCTATGGACAAGATGGAACGTGGATTTCCTGAAGTTAGCGAACGCGGCCATCAACCAGAGACCTACTCCGGAATTCTTACTGTTTTGAAGCATGACGAAGACTGGAGCGCCGATCGCATTACCTTTACAATTCAGCAGCCATAGCCGACCGGCCTCGTACTCTTTCAGCGAATCCATTTAATCGAGCAGCCCATGCTAGGTAACTCGCTGGCAGGTCCTGCCGATTCGTTCATATCGCGCAACAGCGCCAATTCCAGCGAGTTCTCGGTTACATTCTGCGGTTCCTTCCAGTTGTCGTTGATGCGACCATGGTAAGTAAGTCTACCTTTGTGGAACAAGAACGGATCCGGCGTGCAGACCGCTCCATAGGCCGATGCAACTGATTGATCGGCATCAAACAAATAGGGTAAAGTAATCCCTTTTTCTTTCATGAATGGAAGCATTTGATCGAAGCCATCTTCGGGATAATCCGGATTATTATTTGGATTAATGGCGATAACGGCGAGTCCCCGATCGCTGTATCGTTCATGCAGCGATTGTAGTATAGGCCAGGCAGCGACAGCATAGGGACAATGGTTGCATGTGAATACCACGAGGACATGGTCCCTGGCAATATCATCGGAACTGAAATTCTGCCCCCTGGCATCTTTGAGATTAAAGTGAATCATCGGGCTGCCGGTTTGGATCGCATTGGATTCGAGTGCCATATTTCAAAAAGGGTTGCATCCATGGACTCGAACAGGACTTTTCCGCCATGAAATTCTACGGATATAAGAAATGCTCCACTTCGCGAAAGGCCGAAAAGTATCTTGAAGCGAAAGGTATCAAATATGACTTTATCGACATTACCGAAAAGCCTCCATCTGCCAGCGCTTTAAAGGGCGCGGCGCGTGCAGCTGACATCGATGCAAAAAAGATGTTCAACACCAGTGGCCAGCAGTACAGAGAACAGGGAATCAAAGAAAAATTGCCCAAGCTTACCGATGCAGACATTTTCAAGATGCTGGCAGGGAACGGCAGGCTAATCAAACGACCTGTGGTCATCGATGGCGATAAAGCAACCGTAGGCTTCTCCGAAGAAAGCTACAATAAAACCTGGAAGTGAATTGACAGCGACCTCTCCCGGGAGGATCTGACCCTGTT
>JAGRNC010000003.1 GCA_020440935.1 Leptospiraceae bacterium
GAAGGCAGATCCCAATTCCCGGTACTATAAGCTTCAGGAGCAGTGGTTAGGACTGGCCGGTCCCAGGAATCTAATTCCCGAATGGCTTGCGTGGACTCTTTACTCCTTGCTTGGCACTATAGTTCTCTTACTCGCTGTAGTTCTTCTGGTGGAGCTCCGCGTCAGAAAACGCACCCGGCAGATTAGAAGGCAGAAATCTGCGCTGGAAGAGCAAGACCGCCAGCTCACCGAACAAAACCGGAACTTATCCGAGCTCCTGCAATCCAGACGCGCCTTACTGGATTCGGTTCCCGCCCATATTGCGCTTCTCGATTGGCAGGGCCAGATTCTTAGCGTGAATAATCAATGGAGTAACTTCCATCGGAAACAATCCTACTTTGGAGCCAATTTTGCAGAGTCCGAAAACTATATAGATCTGTGTCTCCGTTTCGCCCCGATGGAAAGCGAAGGCCAGCTTATTGCCCGGGGAATAGAATCGGTACTGTCGGGCAAAGAGAATCAGTACAGTATAGAATATCCGCTGCACTCGGTGGAACGGCTCCAATGGTTTCGAATGATGGTAAATTCTCTGGCATCGGATAGAATGCAGGATGCCCGGCAGGGCGCTGTGGTAATGCACATTGACATTACCGAACGAAAGGTGGCCGAACTGGAATTGAATCGGCTTGCTTTCCAGGATCCGGTGACTGGCCTTCCTTCGAGAAACGGCTTTGTGCGAAGCATGCGTGGGCGAATGGAACGCGCCGGCTGGAAACCCCAGGGCGTTCTTCTAGTTATGGACGTAGTATCCATGCGCGATATAAATGATGCTCATGGATACGAAATTGGAGATCAATTCCTTCTAAATTTGAGCCACAGGCTCAGAGAAGAGGCCGGTCACGATGGGCTGGCCGGCCGCACGGGCGGCGACGAATTTGTACTATATCTTCCCACAGGCGATGCCGAAGGTTCACCCCATACTCCGGACTCATTTTTTCGCTTGATGGCCGAACCTTTTCTAATCGCCGAGGTAGAGGTAGTCATTTCGGTTCGCTTTGGTTATACGATTCTCGGAGAATCCAGAAGAAGCGTGGAGAGCCTGCTTCGCGAGGCGGAGCTGGCCCTCTTTCGAACCCGCGAGGAAGTGGGGCAATCCTGGAAAGCATACACCAGCGATATGGATGCAGCTACCAGAGAACGGATCGCTCTGACCCGAGAAATCAGAAATGCTCTGCGAAACCATCAGTTCGAAATGTATTACCAGCCCAAGGTTGCCCTGTCCGATGGCGCCGTTGTCGGTTGCGAAGCATTGATTCGGTGGAATCATCCACAGCATGGAATGCAATCTCCCGCTCTATTTATTCCGGTGGCGGAAAAAAGTCAGCTAATTGCTCCGCTGGGTTTCTGGATTCTGGAAGAAGTGTGTAATCAGCTTCGTCAGTGGAGCGATGCAGGACTGGAGGCGGTGCCTGTTGCAATCAATGTATCCATAGTCCAATTCCGCGGGGGCGACTTTCCCGATCGAGTGGCCGCCCTGCTCAGGAAGTATAGCATTTCTCCGGCGCTACTGGCCTTTGAGGTTACCGAGTCTGTTTTTGAGAAGGAGAGCATATTGCTACAATCGCAAATTCAGCGGTTGCGCGAAATGGGTATTCGACTGTCGCTGGATGATTTTGGTACCGGATACTCGTCCCTGCAGTACTTACAGGATTATGCATTCGACGAAATAAAGATCGACCAGGGATTTGTGCGAAATATGTCCGAGCATGCCAGCGAAAAAATCGTAGAGACAATTCTGGGGCTCTCGTCGGCCTTTCATGCCGATGTGGTGGCCGAGGGGATCGAGACCGAAGAGGTAAGGGATCGCCTGATTGCGCTCGGTTGTACTTACGGGCAGGGTTATTTCTATTCATGGCCCGTGCCGGCCGCGAAATTTGAGGAAATACTTAAGGACAAACGAATTAAGCACTCTGCCTAGTCAGGAGTACTTGCATATGTGATTTGTGAGCGTCGGTAATCAGCTAAGTATTCGCTTGTGCTATGAACGAACACCAGGGGAAGTGCATCGTATGGTTGCAAGATTGAGTCTTATCCTGGTGCTGGTTGGGTCTTTGGCCTCGGGGTGCGCGAATCCATTAAATCGAAAAGATGCTTTGGATGAAATCGCATCGCTGTGGAAAGACAAACTGGATGATCTGGATCATCGCGAAAATGCACAAATGTATATTCTCGCGCCAGAACTCGGGTTGGATCAATTCTATTCATCGGAGTCCGTGCGCAAGCCATTCCATACTGCAAGTGTGGGGAAACTCTTCACAATGGTGGCCATTGTCCAGCTCATAGAAGACGGCCGTCTGCATTGGGATAGCAAAGTGTATTCAATCCTTGGTGATACAATGGACGGACTGTTTATCGTAGATGGATCGGATTACAGCGACGCTGTCACTGTGGAACAATTACTGGCGCACACGTCGGGTATTGCGGATTATTTTTCCGATGCATCCGAAGGGAATCCATCCGTTGCAGACTTAATGCTGCAGTTTCCCGAACGAACCTGGACTCCAGATGAACTCTTGCAGTATAACCGTAATCATTTGAATGCCGTCTTTGTTCCAGGGAATGGCTTTCACTACAGCGACACTGGATATTTGCTTCTGGGATTGATTGTGGAAAAGCTTAGCGGAATGCCCTTTCATCGATATCTTCAGGAAAGGATTTTTCGTCCCCTGGCAATGTTGGACACATATATGCCTGGCCGCAGTCAATCCATTCGGGGCGGGCAGGATAGCATGGGGACCACCTGGTTTGAAGGTAGGGAGATAAGCGGCTATAAGAGCATTACAGTAGACTGGGCCGGTGGAGGCATAGTGAGCACTCTGGAAGATCTGATGCGGTTTAATCGGGCCCTTTTTACCGGAGGATTGCTGGAAGAGAAGTCATTGGACCGCATCAAGAACTTCCAGAATAAATTTGAAACGGGGATCTATTGCGGAACCGGAATAATGGAGTATCGCTTCGAAGATTTTTTTCCGCTACTTTCCGGCTATCCGCGCTGGCAAGGGCATCTTGGGATCCTGGCTACGCATTTGATCTTTGATCCCCAGAGGAATATCTCTATAGTGATGAACCTGGGATCGAATGATTACCTTGAGGATAGCTTTCGACTACTCATAGACGTTAGCGAAGTATTGATGCGGATCCGAAATCCAAATCGATAATCGGGACCCGGGTTCGAGGAAAGAATGGTTATAACCGTGGTCTGACTTAGGAGCGAAATCTGACAAAGAAATCAATTATCTACGTATGCCTTCTCCGGGGGATCAATGTGGGCGGCAAAGGAAAGCTCCCCATGAAGGATCTTTCTGCGCTATTGACGGAACTGGGTCTTCAAGATGTGCGAACCTACATTCAGAGCGGCAATGTGGTGCTTCGTGCTCCTCAAAAGGGAGAGGCCGCCCTGGCCGCGCAAATCGCCAGCTCAATCGAAAAGCACCATGGATTTCGCCCAACAACCATGGTGTTGACGCTCGATTCGTTTCGCAAGATTGCAGCGGAGAATCCATTTTCGGGCGATACCATAGATCCTAAATCGTTGCATGTCGGATTTATGGCCCGCAGTCCACAGAAACCCGATTTGGACGGATTACGCTCCCTTTGTTCTGGAGGTGAAGATTTTCGGCTTCAGGGAAATGCACTTTATCTCTTCCTGCCCGGCCGAGTGGGCAAATCCAGACTTGCGGCGCGCGCGGAAGCCCTCATCGGCGAGCCGGTAACGATGCGCAATCAGAATACCGTTTCTTCCATTCTCGAGCTAGGTTCCGGGCTAGCATAGACTGCGGCCAACACTGTCACACCCATCTGTTATGATCGAATCTGCGAACAGGGGGATAGAATGGAACTTTTAACTCTATTAATTGGTCTGGCATTGGGAATCCTCGTAGGGTTGCTCATCGGCTGGGCTCGGGCGCTCAAGTCCGGCAGCGACACTCGTGCCAGGCTGGCGGCCCGGGATATCGAAGTAGCACAGCTGCAGAAACGGCTGGAAGATCAAGTCTCCATACAACAATCCGCCGAAGAGAAGTTTGGCGCAGCATTCAAGTCCCTTTCGCAGGATATCCTGGTAAACCAGGGTAGGCAGTTACTGCAGCAAAACCAGAGCAACATGGATGCGGTGCTGGGGCCATTGAAAGAGAGAATCAAAGAATTTCAGGACAAAGTGGAACGATCGCATAAGGAAGCCGGCGAACAGGCCGTGTCCCTCTCGGAGCGCCTGCGTTCGCTGGAGAATCTGGGATTGCAGATGTCGCAGGAAGCGGACCGCCTAACCAGAGCGCTAAAAGGGGATACCAAGAAGCAGGGTAACTGGGGGGAGTTTATTCTGGAGCGAATTCTTGAGGATTCGGGCCTTCGAAAAGGAAAGGAATACCTTACCCAGGGAAGCGATATAAAGGTAGAAGAGGAAGGCGGAAAGCGAATTCGTCCGGACGTTGTTGTGCGCCTTCCCGAAGAAAAGCATCTGGTTATCGATTCCAAGGTTTCGCTGGTTTCCTACGAGGCATTTGCATCGGCCGAAGAGGATACGATGCGAAAACAGCATGCAAAGGAGTTGATCCGTTCCATTCGAAATCATGTGGATGGTCTCAATACGCGGCATTACCAGGGAAGCAAAGGTCTGAACAGTCCCGACTTTGTGCTAATGTTCATGCCTATCGAAGCGAGCTTTTCGGTGGCTGTGGCAGAAGATAGCAGCTTGTTTCAGTATGCCTGGGATAAGCGAATCATGATCGTAACCCCCACAACGTTGATGGCCACTCTGTGGATCATTTCTTCTATCTGGAGACAGGAAAACCAGACGCACTTTGCCCTCGAAATCGCAAAAGAAAGCGGAAGGCTGTACGACAAGTTTGTGGGCTTTGCCGAGACGTTTCAGGACGTCGGAAAAACCATCGATAAATCCAAAGAGCAGTACGACCGGGCCCTGGATCGATTGCAGCGCGGTCGCGGAAACCTTATTCAGAGGGCGGAGAAAATCCGAAAGATGGGGGCCGTGGCCTCCAAGCGACTGTCCCGGGACCAGATTCATTCCGCCGATGCTGCCGAAGATGGAGACGCGGAGTCCGAACTACTCGATTAGAAGATTATTTCAGGCTAATAAATGGGGCCGGGTTGCGTCCTGGCTCGGATCCAAATCGGACTTCGTAATGGACGTGGTACCCGGTGGCCGATCCGGTCTTTCCCACGAATCCCACCACATCGCCGCGATCCACTCGTTGTCCTTCTTCTACATTTAGCTCCGTACAGTGAGCATACAATGTGGAAATTCCGAATGCATGGTGGATTCGAACATAGCGACCATAACCCGAGTTTCCATCATTTACGGTCATCATTACCATTCCGGGCGCAGTGGCAATAATCGGCGTTCCCGGCGCCGCCGCAAAATCGATGCCAGTATGAAACTCCCCTTCCATGGTGCGTCCAAAGGGATCCTTGCGACCGCCGTAGCCCGATGAAATACTGCCAATGCCTGGCATCATAGGCCGTCCGCGCGGCATGACCCAGCTTAGATAGGCTCTATTCCAGATCATATGCAGGCTATGATGGGCTGCGGTGCCCAGTATGATGTTGGATTCCTGGGTTAGGTTTCGCAGCGCCACCAGGTCGTGTTCCAGCCGCGAGGCCGGCGTAATTTCTGTATCTGGCGCGGACCGAACCCGCTGCTGAATAAATTCGGCAAGCTCCGATGAATCCTTCCAGGATAATTCCCGAAATGCCTCCATCTGATCGCGACTACGTTCCACCAGGGCGCGCTTTTCGGTGAGCAACAAATGGAAGTTTGAAAGCAATACTTTTCTTTTTTCTATGGCGGAGACTGACTGAACAGTCTGGAACTGCCGGGCAATCCAGAGCACCGCGCCCGATAGAGTTACAGAAACAATGAGGGCCGCCACAAAAAACAATATGTAATAATTGATTCGGATCCGGGTAGGGGGGGCGCTGGACATCTCTGGAAAGACCAGCACGGAGAGTCCGGCCCATGCTTTTTCCCGCCTTCGATTCCAGAGGTGGAGATGGGTCCTCAAGTAATTGCGGATTTTCTCCAGCATACATCCCATTCCCGCCTGGCTATCGACCGGTGCGAGCAAAAAACCACTTCTGGAATTTACTTGATTCTATCGGCGATTTTCACGAAGGTTCTTCTCAAATGATTCAAAAGATTCTGCGCTTTTTCAGGCCCCGCCGCGGGCTTGCCCGGGTGCTCCGATATCCCGATGGAAAGCGCATCTACAGGGAGTTCCATCCGCTCCGAAGGGAGAATATGGACCAGGATGCCCTGAAAGTGATCAATCGTCTGAATCGATATGGCCACCGTTCTTATCTGGTGGGTGGATGCGTTCGGGATGTGCTTATGGGCCGACGGCCCAAGGATTTTGACGTGGTTACCACCGCCACTCCTGCGCAAATTCGCAAGCTATTCAGCAACTCCAGAAGCATTGGTCGCCGGTTCAAGATTGTTCATATAATGTTTCGCGGCGGTAAAGTAATAGAAGTCTCCACATTTCGTAGCGTTCCGGAGCACCGATTCCGATCGCCCGAGAAGGGAAAGGATTATCTCATTAAGCGAGACAATGAATTTGGGACCCCACCCGAAGACGCTGCCCGTCGAGACTTCACCATAAACGCGCTGTTCTTTGATCCGAGAAATGAAAGCATTATCGATTATGTAGGCGGCTTTGAAGACCTGCAAAGCAAGACCCTGAGCGTTATCGGCGATCCGGACGTTAGTTTTCAGGAAGACCCGGTGCGAATGTTGCGCGCTGCAAAGTTCTCGGCTCTGCTTGAGCTGAAAATGGATGCCACCTGTTTCAAAGCAATTCGCAAGAATCGTGATGAAATATTGAAGGCAAACCAGAACCGACTTCTGGAAGAGTACAGCAAGATCTTTCGCACCGGTCGGGCACTGGAGATTTTCACATCGCTCTACGAAACCGGCCTTCTGGATTCTCTATTTCCGGATGCCATGGATGCCACGCGAAAGGGTCGTCCGGGCGATAGCGCATTCAGGGACCTGCCAGCGGGACAGCGGCTGGCCGTGGCGGATCGTATGCTTTCGGAACGCGAAGAATTGACGATCAATGTGTATCTGGCCCTATTTCTGTGCGATATGGTGCCGGACGTATTTAAGTCCGGCCCCTGGAAAAAAGACATTCACCTGGCCGAGTACGTGCGCAATGGAATAGCGGATTTTTGCCGCAGAGCTCAAATCTCAGGAAAAGACCGCGATCGATTGCTGCAGATATTCATTGCTCAGTCGCGATTCCACCGAAAGGGCCGAAAGGGAAAGGACCGCCCCGAGGCATTCAAGAAGAAGGTGTTCTTCTTTGAGGCATTCTCAGTTTTCAAAATCTACGCCATTTCCAATCAGGACGATGAGGCGATTCAGAAAGCTATGTTCTGGGAAATCGGTCCGCGGGCAAGACCGCCGGAGCCTGGAAAAATTGTTACTACATTTACCGGGCGAAAACCCAGACGAAAAGACTTCGAGAACGAACGGTCGGATCGTAGCGATACGGAGCGAGGCGAACGAAACGAGCGACCGGACAGAGCCGACCGATCGGACAGGGGTGAGCGATCAGAAAGGGGCGACAGATCCGAGCGATCCGAGAGGCCCGAACGTGCCGGAAGAACTGATAGGTCCCAGCGTTCGGGGAAAAAAGATCGATCTGAAAGATCCGAGCGCACCGACCGATCCGAGCGAACGGAAAAGGCCGAGAATTCTTGAATACCAGGGCGGCCTTGAGGAATTGAGGCCGCTTTAATCACAATCCATCATGTAATGCGATTCTAGGCCCATGGCCTGCTTCTGCACTCGGCAATAATCAGCCGCTTTTGCAATGACTCTGTTGTACGATCAGGATTCCAGCTTGTCCTGACTGCTTAAAATGAGTCGAATCATCCGCAATAAACCAGTTTCGATGCGGCTCTGCTCTTTCATTTTATAGCAGGTGCCAATCAATTCGTCCAGCATGGGCCGCAGAGTTTCGTATGAGGCATCGCTGGCTTTTCCATGATACAGCTTATCGCCTGGCTCGATCATGATTCCATGGGTCTCGGTCATCGCTTCGCGCAATGCGGGAATGATTCGTCCCAGTAGTCGCTCAATGATTCCCGCCAGATCATCTACCTGATAGAGAAAGTCTCCCACTTCTTGCAGTAGCTGCTTTTGATCATCCGAGGGGGTTTTCATTCTGGAAAGGCTTTCGTACGCCTGTACAAATGTGTCGTATCGGTACAGCAGACCCGCGCGGAGATTGAGCTGATATTTTAGGGTTCTAAGAATAGCCAGCCAATGTCTGGGAGGCTCGGGTTTCTTATCGAGGTGTCGCTGGAATTCCAGGTCGATTTCGCGCGTATCATCGCTGAGTTTTTCCAGTTGTCCCAGGATGTACTTATGCTGATCCTCGGTGAGCGAAATTGCAAGCTCGCCGGCGATAGCCTTATAATTTGAAACCAGTGCATCATCCATTTTGCACCTCCGAGTCCTCGAAGCGAGGAGGTTCATGATCAGAAAAAATTCTCGCCGGCTTCTGGTAGCCTTCCATCTGTACAGGCGACAGAGTTCGCATTTTTTGATCCATGGCCCCGTTGTAGAATCTTGTGCCGATTTGCGCTTCGGCAAGGTGGCTGTCGACCTGGTTTTCCGATAAAAGCGGGACGAATCCACTCTTGCAGGCCAGATTCAATGCTTCCGGTAATAGGAAGCTTGGGACAGATACCTCAAAGATTACCACTTCGCCCAGAGAGGACTTCTGCGTTTTCGTGAGGTCAAAGTGGAATCCGGTATTTATCCATTCGCTTTGCATCGAAACCATGCCGCCCGGATTGAGGCGATCTCGAATCAATGAGTAAAACTCCCTTGTAAACAATAGTCGTGCAGGGCCTTCTTCGGTGGCCTCGTTCAAATCGAGTATGATAACATCAAATGGATCGGAGGATTCCAGATAGGCTCTACCATCGATGTGGACCAGCTCCAGACGATCATCGTTCCAGGGATTACCGTAGGTTTCGGAGAGGTGTTTCTGACAAAGTCGAACCAGCGCGGCGTCAATGTCGACCATCACCACTTCCTCTACGTCCTGATACTTGAGCACTTCGCGAATCACGCCGCCTTCGGCGCCTCCCACAACCAGCACTCTTCGTCTAGGTCCTCGAATCATGGCTGGATGGACCAGAGCTTCGTGGTAAATGAATTCATCGGCCTGGGCAGAATTGAGAATTCCGTCCAAAAATAAGGCGGTCCCAAATGCCTGGGTCTTTACCAGCGTGGCATGCTGGAAATCCGTAGTTTCATCCAGTAGTATTTCATCAAAGGTGAACCCGGCCAGTAGTCCGGCCTGGATTGTCTCAAAGTAAATATTTCCCTGCGCCCCCCCATCCACCGGAACAGGCGCGGATTGCCACTTCATAGGCCATATTTTTATTGCGGCCCCTGGATCAAAGGAAATAAGACCGGTTTACAGAGCACGATCACGGTTCGCAGAGCAGTATCCTAGCACACCAAGCACATCCAGGTAGACAGAACGCGATCCAGGTACGCGGAAGGCGTTCCCTGTAAGCAGAGCACATCCAGGTAGACAGAACGCGATCCAGGTAAGCAGAGCACATCCTGATCCGCAAAGGACGCTCCCGGTCCGCGGAGAAGGGCAGCTTCCTCTGGCTTCCTAGCCCGCTTCTTCCAGGCACTGATGCGCCTTCTTGAGTTGTTCCTGAATTCTGGGGCGAGCCGTTCCGCCCCTGGATCGTTTTCGATCGGCACTGGTGGCCGGATCCACAGCGGGCAGGTAGAAGCTATCATCGCCAAAATCGGGATGAGCTTTTTGGCGCTCTGCGGCCGGCACATTCGTAAGGCTGTAGCCATGTTCTTCGCAAATCGCAACAAGCCGACCCACTGCATGGTGTGCTTCACGAAAAGCCAGGTTTTTCTGCGACACCAGGGCATCTGCCAGGTCTGTGGCTGTAGCGTATCCCTTCTCCAATGACTGCTGCATATTCTGGGGCTGGAATTGCATCCCCTGTACCATGGCCCGTAGTCCGCGGATGACCAGCTCTGCCTGGTAGGCCGAATCCAGAAGTGGCTGGCGGTCTTCCTGCAGATCCCGATTGTAAGCCAGGGGTAAACCTTTTACGGCCATCATAAGATTCATCAGATTTCCGTTGAGTCGTCCCGCTTTGCCGCGAATTAGCTCGGCCAGGTCCGGATTCTTTTTCTGCGGCATAATGCTCGATCCAGTGGTCACCGAATCGGGTAACTTGAGAAAGGAGAACTCAACGCTACACCATAGAATGATTTCTTCGGCGATTCGCGAGGCATGGACGCCGAGCAGCGCAGTGGCGTACAGAAAATTGAGAATATGGTCGCGACTGGCCACTGCATCCATGGAGTTTTCGTAGATAGATCCAAAGTCAAGCTCCTGCATGAGGAACTCGCGATCGGTATCGTAGTTAACCCCCAGGCAGGCGCCGGAACCCAGAGGTAACCTGTTGGCCTGATCAAATACGAATTGTAGCCTTTCGGCATCGCGAAAGAAAGCCCAGAAATGCGCCATCAAAGGATGCGACAATCTTGCAGGTTGCGCTACCTGTAGATGTGTGTAGGCTGGAATCGTTACATCGATATTATCTTCTGCCTGCTTCAGTAGATCCCTGCATAAATCCAAAAGCAAGAATCGAAGTTCTCTGGATTTTTTCTTTACGAACAGGTGGGTATCCACCGCAACCTGATCGTTTCTCGAGCGGGCCGTATGCAGCTTTCGCGCAGGATCGCCAATCAGCTCAATCAATCGATTTTCAACATGAGTATGGATGTCTTCTAGTTCGGGCTGCAATGGAAGTTGCCTGGCCGCAATCTCCCCTTCTACCTGCGATAACCCTTCCAGAATAGAATCGAGTTCGGATTGCTGCAAAATGCCAATTTTATGGAGCATTCTTGCATGGGCACGCGATCCCTGTATATCTTCGCGATACAGCTGTATATCCAGATCGATGGATTGGCCCATCTCTACCGTGATGTCGGCCACTTCGCCGGAGCTACGGCCCTGCCAGAGTTTGTCGCCGGATGTATGTTTCAAAGCTTGAGTTTCTCCAGAATATCGGTGATGCGGTAATCGGGACTTTCTACGGTTACAGCATGGATGGAATAATCCAGAACCAGACTGCGAATCTCAAAGTAAATGTGATGAAATCGCTCTTTGATCTGTTCTTCTCTTGGTCCTGCTGACAGCACCAGGTGCGAAACCGGCGTGAGCGAAACCATAGTGTCGCGCTTCTTCAGATTGGACTTAATCGTCTTCTGGATCTCTTGAATAATTTCCAGAGTCCAGAATTCGCCCACCTCATCGATGTATCTGGTAAGGTCCTGGAATAAGAAATGGGAAATGGTTACTGGCTGTCCTTTTTCCAGGGCGCGCTTAATCCGCGATTCCAGATAATAGGAAAGATCCTGCACCGAATCAATCCAGTTCTCCGGATTCCGACCTGCATCGCTTCGTAGAATTCTTGCGGCAATAGGCATCAATTCGCCGGCCAGCATATGCCTTACTAGATGTGCGCTTTTTTCCGGAACCACTGCCTGGATACTCACTTCTTTGCGGTCCACTCGTATGGAGCGCAACGAATCGTTTGGACCGGGACCAGCTTCGTCCCAGTGCTTCCAGGGTTTTAAAGGAATTCCAAAATAATACACTGGTTTGCGATGATGCAGGATCATGGCCTGGATGCATCCGCCGCGCAGAAAATGCTGATAGTACAGCCATTCGCCCGGGGCTGCGTCATCAGAAAGTCGAGCTGTAGTGGATTGGACCAGCTCCAGGTAGTCCTTCCTTTCATTAAGGGAGAGGGAACGCAGGGCTTCTTTCCAGCCGGCTTCCAGCTGGTCTTTTCGCTCCTGTAGAATACTGGAAGGTTCCGGAAAGGTAAGCTGGCTGGCCGGTTGCCTCATCCACTCCACTGTGCTGTGGGCTTTTAGAACTGCAACTGGAAATGCTACTCCGGAATCAAGATCGATCCCGCTTCCGGCAGAAACCGGCGCAGGATTGCAACGCGGTGTCAGTTCAGCATTGGGCGCAAAACAAAAAAGGGATCCCTTTCGGGATCCCTCTGGATAAGTATCTCTTGATCTGTGTTTTTAGATTACGCTTTCGGAGGCAGAAGCGGCTTCTACGCCGGCAAACATACCTTCAAAAAGCACGCTGGAAAGATATCGCTCTCCTGCATCGGGTAGGATCACCACGATGTTTTTTCCATCGTTTTCGGGTTTTTTGGCCTGACGGATGGCAGCTACAGCCGCTGCGCCGCAGGAAATTCCGCAAAGGATTCCTTCTTCTTTTGCAAGACGGCGGGCCATTTCAACGGATTCATCGTTGGTTACTTGTTCTACTTCATCTACAATGCTCAGGTCCAGGTTCTTGGGCACAAATCCGGCGCCGATTCCCTGAATCTTATGTGGTCCGGGAGTAGGATCTTCGCCCTTAATGGTCTGGGCAATAACGGGGCTGTGCACAGGCTCCACGGCAACAGAGCTAATGGTCTTCTTCTTTGTATTCTTGATGTAGCGGCTCACTCCGGTGATGGTGCCGCCGGTGCCCACGCCCGCTACCAGGATGTCGATGTTTCCATCGGTATCTTCCCAGATTTCGGGGCCTGTGGTTTGCTCGTGGATGGCCGGATTAGCTGGGTTTTCAAATTGCTGCGGCAGAAAATATTTGGAAGGATCGCTTTTTGCGATTTCCGCCGCTTTTTCGATGGCGCCCTTCATACCTTTGGCCGCTTCGGTGAGCACCAGGTTCGCGCCAAATGCTTTGAGCACTTTTCGGCGCTCCAGAGACATGGATTCGGGCATGGTAAGAGTCAGTTTGTATCCGCGAGCGGCGGCAACGAAGGCCAGTGCAATTCCAGTATTTCCGGAAGTAGGCTCAACAATCTCCATGCCTTTCTTGAGCTTTCCGCTTTTCTCGGCATCCCAGATCATGTTGGCGCCAATTCGGCATTTCACCGAGTAGGCTGGGTTTCTTCCTTCGATTTTTGCATAAACGTTGGCGTAGGCCCCTTCGGTCACACGATTTAGTTTAACGAGTGGGGTTCTTCCGATGGCCAGCGAGTTATCTTCATAGATTCGCATATTGTAGCTCCTGATTTGATTTGGTCGGTCCGAAGGGATCATCCTTCGCCGGCCCGGCTTTCAGCCTCGACGTACTGTCTAATTCCTACAAAATTAGTGGGAATTGCAAAGGTCAACGATTTTTCCCAAAAATACCCAAAATGATGAGACTTCGTCGAACCGATGGGAGGGTATAGAGCATGCAGCGACTGATCGCATTTCTGGAATACGACGAAGTGACTCTTTTTTGTTTGAACTACTCTTTCCTGCTGATGCTGCTGATGGACTGGCAACTTGCGAAAAGCTTCAGTCTCTATGTGCTTCTGAATCCAGTAACGATCATCTATGGTCTGAGTGTGCTTTCCGGAATTTACCTTTCCATAAAACATATCTGGATCGAAGCCCCAAAGTCGACCAGGGAAGTCTTTTTCATGGTGGGAGGGGGCGGATGGCTGGCCATCTCCACTGCTTTCTTTTCTCTGAGGGCCACGCCGTCCCATGACTATGTTGCACTGGCACTTTCCGGCTATAGCTTTCTCTATAACTTCTTGATCCTCTGGTTTCTCGGCCTGGGAAAAGGGCTGGAAGTGGCCCATTTATTCATGAGCTCCCGGGAAGTGCACAAGATAGAGGCAATTCTTTCGGCGCTTCTGGTGACGGCGCTTGCAGGATTTCTGTATCTCTATCTTGATTGGAGCTGGTGGAAAACAGTGAGCGGTTGTGTGTTCTATGCGCTGGGCGCCAATAAGCTGCTACTGGGTATTATGCACCGTAGAAAAAGTTCAACCGCGTAATAGAGCGGCCTTGTCCGGCCGCTTCGCCAGAAGTAAGCTCGTTGCTTTTCGGCGCTACAAAGCCGCACCGATCGACCAGAATGGATTGGCTTTCTTTCATGCGGGCAACGCAAGGATCGGAAATGTGGCGCAAGATCAGTCAGAGTCGGATCAACAGCCGCCACCACTACAATTCGCCTTTACACTGTTTCTAATCGAGACACAGTCCGGTATGATTATCCCATTCCGGTCCATGGCGCTGATCAGTCGGGAACCTAGATCCAATTACATTCTCATTCTACTGATTCTACTTTTTTCGATCCTCGGTTTTGCCGACGACCAGGCTTTGCATTGGATGCGATTGGATGGGCCATTCTGGGCTCCGGGTTTGTTGCTCTACTGGCTAATACAACCGGGGATTTTTGCATTGATTGGAAATATCCTTTTTCTATGGGTATTCGGCAATGCCATCTGTTCGCGACTATCGGATACTACTTACGTGGGCCTCTTCCTTGTATTTGCGGCATTGGGAGGGATAATTATGACTTTCGCTTCGCCCCAGGAAAGTTCCGGCGCCGCCACAGCCATCAATGGCGTCGTGGGTATGTATGCATTTTCTTTTCCGCGAAATAAGATTCGCATCGCCATGCTTTTTCTTAGAATCAGGACCATTGATCTTCCGGGGCTGGTGGTGATTCTGGGATGGCTATTGTACGATGGCATGGCCTGCTTTTTGGTTTATGGAGCTGGAGTATATTTAGTCCACCTTGCCGGCTTCACCCTGGGATTTGGAGTCGCTGCCATTGTGCATCGTGGCGCTTTCTTTCGAATTGAGCCGACCGATCGACCGTTCTTTTCCAGGATTGCTTCTCAGCGGCATCGGTGATGAGTCTATGCTTGTTCATCGAGAGAATAGCTGAGCCGGGGGGATGGGAAACTTGCTAAAATCATTCGAAATCGCGGAAACCTCAAATGCTGGCAGTCGTCTGACTATTATGCCCACGTCTTATCGCAGCCGATTTTTGATACAGATAGCACTCATGGCAGCTCTGGTGGTGGTGGTCGACCTGCGCGCCGATCCCGATCCATCGATTGCTATGGACCAAATGCGCGCCACTGCCTGTCAGAATGGGGGCTCGGCCATCCATAAGTTTTTTGATTACGATCGCCTGGCGCAGCAGTGGTTTCCTGGCCAGGAGCATTCGGATCATTGTAAACAGGGCATTGCAGCATTTCGAAAGGCAGCCGAACGCTGGGCCTCCATGGGCGCCAATTCGCCTATTTGCCGACTGAAAATCGACGGCAGAAACGGACCTTATTTCGATCTTCGCTTTCCTGCGATGTATTCCTATTTGAACGGACTCTGGAAATGGGAACTGGTGGACGGTAATTGGAAGGTTGTATCTATACCCACACCGCCGAATCCCCCTCCTTACGAGGAGGGATGCAATTTCTAAGGATGGCTCAGACTCGGACTATAAGATTTCGCTCGGTCTTCTTGCGACGCAGGTTGAGCTAATGATGGGAGGCCTTGCGCGCCCGGGCTCTGCCAACCTGGTAGCAGGGCCTGCAATGGAAGTCTTGCGCGCCCGCATGGTCACCGGAACATCAGTCGGGGCGCTTATGGATTTTCATGGGCATTCCTCCGGCCGGGCGCAGAGTAATCAGTAGTTCCATCGAAACCTCATCCTGAACGGATTCAAATTCGAAACGGGAAACCAGGGCAGACAGTATGATGATCGATTCCATCATCGCAAAGTCTGCGCCAATACATAGCCTTGGTCCGCCGCCAAAAGGAAAATAGGCATAGCCGTGGCTGTTCTTTTTGCCTTCCCTGAATCGTTCCGGACGAAACTCCATTGGATTCTCCCAGAAAGCCGGATGCCGGTGGGTTACCAGCTGTGCCAGAAACATCAGCGATCCTGCTTCTATGCGATATCCCATTATTTCGTCTTCTTTCATGCATCGACGCCCTATAGACCAGGCCGGGGGATAGATTCGCATGGACTCTTCCATAACCATGCGCGCTCTTTGCAATTTTGGGACAGTCTGAAAGTCTGCCACACTCTGCCCAAGGACGGCACGGCATTCTTCCGCCAGGCGGCTTTGCTCACCAGGATTTCTGGCCAGAAGGTGAAAACTCCAGGTCAAAGCATTGGCGGTAGTTTCGTGCCCGGCAAGAAGTAGAGTAAGTACTTCATCCTTTAATTGCTCGGTATCCATGGGATTACCGTCATCGTCTCTGGCTCCCATCAACATGGAGAGCAGATCGTCAAACTGATCCTCCTTGCCTTTTCGTAGCTCGATTATCTGACCTACCACTGCACGCAATCGTCGGGCAGCCGCTCGCAACTTCCAGTCCAGTGGCATAAAATTTACAAAAGGTGGACTTGTGGCAAAAATTCGGCGTGTCATTAAATGGTTCGCTTTCGAGAAAGCATCGCCAATTTCGCCGGACTGACCTGTCATATCCAGGCTGAACAGAGTGCGGCCCACAATGCGAAGCGTTAGATTGGCCATTTCTTCCGAAAGATCCAGAGTGGCACCGTCCTGCCGGCTCCATTTTTCAATGAGCTCGGCGGTGCATTCGTTCATGATTTCGCTGTATTTCTGGATTCTTTTCTGATGGAAAGCCGGCTGTGCAAGACGCCGCTGCTTCAGCCATGCCGGTCCATCATTTGTTAACAATCCCTTACCGAGTAATCGATCTCCCAGCATTTTATAATCGAATGTTTGCTTATCATAGTTCATATGATTGTCATGGAGAACATGCGAAATAGCATCGGGGTGGATGCACAGGTAGATATTCATTCGAAACATGCGCAAACGGACGATCTCTGAATACTGATTCGTAAGCATCTGCATAAAACCAGCCGGATCTCTTTCAAGATCGAGTAGACTTCCGAGTATGAGCGAGCTTCCGCGATAGTAAGGCGCTTCTTTCCCTGTGGCTGTGGCGTTCATCTAAACCTCCGTTTTCCTGGCTGTCTTATGCGCCTGGAATTTGAAATCCCGGCAACCTCAGCCCGAACCGATTTGTCGCCCGGTCAATGAGAAATGCGAAAAAAATGAGCTAGATGAAAAACTTCTCTTAAGCGATTTTTGCCAGGTCGTAATTTTTGCTCTTAATAAAACCAGGTGTGTTTACCGTGCAGATTCACCGTAAGACTCGAAAATGCATAAGAAAAGCGGGCCAATGTGGCCCGCTTTCAAGTGTGCCGAATCTACATTCGGCATGAATATTTGGTTTGGCCTAGACGGCAGCAGGTTCGCGACTGGCCGCGCGCTCCAGTCGAATTCGATTTCCTTCTACCATAGCAAGCGAATCCAGATGGTAGGCTTCAATCATTTCCTTCCGTTTTTCTTTTGCTTCGCCATCGAGTTTTGATAGCGAGCGCTCCAGAAGAATGCCGCATACCAATCGGGCGGCGGTCTCCACAACCTCGAATGCAAGCTCATCTTTTTTGGGGCCTTTAAGTGAGCGATAGAGCTGCACTACTTCTTCCAGGCTTCCCTGTAGTCTTTGCAGATCCTCGGAAGGCTGAATTCTCCCCATTTCGCCGTCGATGTAGTTTCGAAGTACTCCAGTGGGCGACATACCTGCCACAACCCCACCGATGGCTGCTACAGTTTGCAACTGTGTAGTTCCTTCGTAGATGGTGGTAATTCGGCTATCGCGATAGATCCGTGCTACATCGTATTCTTCGGTGTAACCGGCTCCGCCATGAATCTGAATAGCATCATCGGCAACGTCAATGCAACCTTCGGATGCATAGTACTTGCTGAGCGGAGTGAGCAGATCGGCCATCTTTTCCCAGAATCGAAGAGTTTCGTCTTTGTTAATCTCTTTCTCGGATTTGCCTTCTTCTTTTTGTAGATGCTCTTTTCTCCAGTGATACAGATCGATGGAACGAGCGGCTTCTACTACCAGAGCGCGCGATGCAACGATTTCCCGTTCCATCTTATCCAGCATTTTGCGAACTGCGGGGATTTGCTCAATAGGTTTGCCAAACTGAATTCGTTCGGAGGCGTATTTCTTCGCTTCGAAGTAGGCGCCGTTGGCAATACCCAGAGATTGAGCGGCAATGGTCAATCGGGCAGCATTCATCATTCCCATGCTATATTTCACCAGCCCGTAACCGGTCTTGCCGATGAGTTCGCCGGGGGCATCCTCGAATACCACTTCGCAAGTGGGAGAGCAGTGCAATCCCATCTTCTTTTCGATATTGGCTACATGCACATCTTTTCCCTGTACAAGAAAGAAGGAAAGACCGCGGGCGCCGCTGGTGGGCGATCCGGTACGTGCCAGGGTCAGAATTACGCTAGGCGCATCGATGTAGCCGCAGGCATGCGTAATGAATCGTTTTGTTCCCGTTAGTCTCCAGACTCCATCGTCGCCCTGTACCGCTTTGGTTTGAACGCTGGGAAGATCCGATCCATAGTTTGGTTCGGTTAATGCCATGGCCGCGCTGTATTTGCCATCGGCGATAGCGGGTAGCCATTTCTGGCACATCTCTTCGTCGGCAAACCGTTCCATAATCTCAACGATGTTGATGTTTCCGTATGCAAGGCAAAAGGCCGCATCGGCTCGGGCGGCGATGTCGCAGGCCAGCGCCTGGATCACTACCGGTAGACCAAGACCTCGATATTTTCGGCTGATGGCCATGGGCATGAGTCCGGCGTCGCGCAACGCGGAATAACATTCTTCCTGTGCTTTGGGGAAAGTTACTTTGCCATCCTTGTATTTTAAGCCTTCATGATCCATTTCCTGGCTTTTCTGGGAGACCATGGTGCCCATCAATTCTCCCAGAGAATCCAGGACCGAGGTGTAATAATCTTTGGCTTCTTCCACCGTTGTGGGGGCCATAGAGTATTCTTCGGCGCCGGTATCCTTGTATTTGGCCGCATCTACAAAGCCCTGTTCATAGGCATTGACGATTTCCTGCCAATCGATGAGCTCGTTGTAGGTGAGCTGTAGATCAGGATTATCCTGAAAGTAGTTGCTGTTTATCATTATTCCTCCTCCCTGTGGGGCAAAATCATCCGCCTATCCGCCCGGGCTGGCCGGTTGGGGGCAGACGGACCATATCTCCTTTCTTCTATTTATAAGTCAAGATTCCCATGAGTCAAGTCTACCGTGCCGTCGAATCCGGCCGCGTTGTGCAAATGGGTTGCTTTTGGGAACGATTGGCCCCTTCTTACACTGTCCAAACATTGTCCGAACCCCCGGGCCTGCGGGACCGGTAAGGAGATAGCTATGCTCAAAGAATTCCCACGCCGATGGATCCCAGGGACTGTGGCCCTGATTGCTGTGCTGCTACTGGGAATGACCGGCTGTAGCACCGGTTCCGAAAGAGCCAATGTTCCTTTTGAGCCAAAAACCGTTTCTTATGCAGCAGAAAGCTCTCCTGTGCTGGCGGATATCTACGTTCCCCGCACCGAGGCAGGGGAGGCCCTCCGGCCAGGAATTCTCGTACTTCATGGCGGAAGCTGGCAGCGGGGAAACAAAGAACGTAAGTCCGATGTGGCCCAGTATCTTGCCTCCCGCGGCTACGTAGTGATGAATGCAAACTATCGTTTGG
>JAGRNC010000399.1 GCA_020440935.1 Leptospiraceae bacterium
TGGGATGTAATGTCCTGTGGAGAACCAGAATCCTTCCGCACAACCCGGTAGAGCTCGGGATGATGCTTGATATGCAAACTTACGTGTTCCCGGTATTCCGATGGATCGGCTGCTTCCGGTCCGTGGCGTAGGTTTGCCAGGCAATCTGTTCGAAACACTTCGACCGCGCATCCCAGAGGAAGGCCCGAATATGCAAATAGGTCGGCTTTCTGCGCAATGGTTTCTTCGACGCTCTTTTGAACCCAGTACGGATCCACGCATGGATTGTCAGCGGTGGCGCGGACGATATACTCGGCATCCAGCACTTCGGCTGCCATAAGAAACCTCCGTCGCACATCGTCCAGGGGACCGGCGATAAAAGAGTGCCCCCTCTCCTCCAGGAAGCCCTGTATGGCCTGATCGTCATGGGGAACCACGGCGTACACCGGGCCCACATTTGCTTTCTGGAGCCGCAAAAGGCAGTGTTCCAGAACTGTCAGTGTAGGAAGCGGCTGAAAAACCTTTCCAGGCAATCGGCTGGAACTGGAGCGGGCCTGCACCAGACAAACTGTTCGACCAGTATTCAAATCAGTACCTTCTTATAGTAGACTTATCGAACAATCTTGCAGACTGGATGAGGGTTCAGCCTTGAAATAAATACCATTCATCGCATTGCAGGCAGGGCGCTTGAATTTGGTCGTGCTGGCCTCTCATGGAATGTAGGTATTCCCTATCCCCCGCCTGAAAGATGGAAAGTAAGGTATCCCCCTGAACCGATGCGCTAATCCTGCTAGCGTGCGGATCTTGCCTACACAGAGGAACCTTTCCCTCTGCATTTATATAGAGATCTCTGGCAAGGTGCCAGCAAAAACCTCTAATGAGCGGGGTGAGGTCCGCAATACTACGATTTTCCAGTTGGCCGCAATATGTATTCTGTTTTCGAAGGATGGGCGTAATGGGCGTGGGATCAAACTTCTGAAAGAAGTCATGGATTTCATCTTCCACTTCGCGGATCTTCTGCATCTCCACAAAGAAGGAGGGCGCCTTATTGCTACGATCGGCTTCTAAATTTTTGAGCCACGACTGCACTTGCTCTAATTGCTGGAGCACCTGGTTTAGATTGCCGCCAGAATAGAAATAGTCGTACCGATCGGAGCGCAGACTGCATAGTCTGACGATAAACGATAGCTTATTCCATGGGGCCTGACCATGACGGTCCGCTTCCTGAATCCAGCGCAAGAGGTCGTATCCGTAGGTTTCTACAAATACCTCTTTCACTGAATCCATTTCTAGAAGCGAAAGCGCCACCGAAACCGACTCTTCATCCGCGCCGGAATCGCCCAGGCCGCCCAGACAAACAGTAATTTCCTGCGGAGGCATGGAAGCAATGGACTGCAAAATTGTTTCGCGCTCGGGTTTTGGAAGTTGCTGGTTTCCGGCCTCTGGAAGTAGTCGATCCTGTACCGGGCTTGCAGAGCTTAATTCCATTTCTATGTAAGAAGGCCACGGTCGTAGTACAGAGGGTTCGGACTGAATTGTATCGCTCAACCAATGCAGAGAAACCGAGTCCTTTACTCTGGCTTTTAATGATTTAAGAATCTCTGCCGAACGGGCCGTCAGACCATTCAGCTCCAGGCGAAAGATACGTAGATCGGGCTGGTAAAAAGCAATTTCAGCATCCAGCTCATGAAAATTCTTGAAAACGAACGAATGCAGATCGCCATCGGGCTTCTTATCCAATTCGAAAAATTCGCGCGAAACAAAATCGGGGGTCAGACCTGCAGGCAGGTTTTCGCCATAGGTGAAGCTTGCCAGATAGCGACGATGTCTCTGGAGTAGATCCAGACTTGTGGGTCGATCCAGGAGCGGACAGAATCCCGAAAAGCTAAGTACGGTGGTCATTCGCTGATCCAGATCGTCGGGATCCAGATCCCCGTTCCATAGAATGCCGCGCAATACCGAATGAATGTCCGATTTGTCCGACCCATCGGCAATCTGCAGTTTTACGGCGCTATCGATTTCGTCTGCAAGGACGTTCTCGATAACAAGTGAGCCGTCTAAACATTCGATGGATTTGCAGTTGGTCCAGACATGTAGATCATCCGCTACAAAGTTCGAATCCGATTTTATGGAATTGTGCAAAGCCTGCACTTCGTGGATAGAATCTTTCCACATCCATCGAGCGCTTTCCAGAGAAACAGGCAGGCTTTGTGGGAAATGGAAATAGAATCCGATAATACGGATCTTCATGTTACAATCTCTGAATCGTTAGTTTAGCTTTCTGATCCTTCATCCATTCATCGAATGCCTTTTCGGCCTGGTCGTAATAAAGCCGACGTTCGATAAGGGCTCGCACCTCTTCCAACGGAATGGGGCGCTTTGCCTGTAGATAAACGATGCGGTATCTTCCCGATTGATCGCGAAACACCGAGGATAATTGCCCGGGGCGCATATTGTATAGCACGCCAGCCAGAATCCGATCTTCTTCGGCTATGGATTGAATCTCTTCCCAGTTTCGCAGTCCGCCCGCAAATTTGTAGGGCGACACATTCTCTGACAGACTACGCGCAACGGAGGCAAAGTTACCAGGATTGGAGGACAGGCTGGAATGAACCTGGCTCGCTTTCTGCGAGATGGCCCGCTCTTGCGAAATTGTAGGAGTATAGGGAAAGGTAATCTCACGAAATAGAAATTCCATCCCGATCTTTTGTTGATTCTTCCGGTAAAAATCTTCAATCTCTTTGGCCGATGGCTGCGGAACCGAAACCATGATCTGCAGAATTTGCTGCCGCATCAGGCTGACGCGCATAGTGTCTTTCCATACTTCAAATGGCATCCCCGATTCGCGCTGGATCATTTCTTCAAATTTTTCCTGGGTTTCGATGGAGCGAGCGCGCATCTGATTGTCGATTTCGTTCTGGATTCGCTGATCGCTTACAATAATAGATTCCCTGCGGGCCACGCGTTCGATGATGGCTCGTTCAATAAGCTCTTCGATGGCGGCTTCGCGCACCGAGGTACGCAGGTTTTTTCTAATGTAGCGAATGTTTTTCTCCATCCGACTGATGTCCAGATCAGTGATGGGCTCATCGCCTACAATCAGGCGGATGCTATTGATTTCTTCGCCGGGAGCCACTTCTGTGGGTTTTGGCGCAGAATCGGGCTCGGCCGCGGCCAGGCCATTGGCCCATAGCAGCAGGCCCATTGCAAAAAGGAAAAGAGTAATTCGTTTCATAGTATATCTCGTCTGCTTTCAAGCAGCAAATTGGCCACCCGAGGAAATGCACCCTTGCTTTGACGCCGGTGG
>JAGRNC010000400.1 GCA_020440935.1 Leptospiraceae bacterium
CCGATCGCTCGTGGTGCTTCATACAATGATTGCAGCCGGTATGCCGCCCGAGCGAATTAGCGCGGCAAGCTTTGGACCGACGCATCCCATCGCGGCCAACAGTAATTTGGCCAACAAAGCGAAGAATCGCCGGATCGAAATCGTGCTTCTACCTGATCTGTCCGTTTTGCCAGGAAGCGAAGAGATGCAGCAAATGCTGGCGGGGGAGTAGTCAAAAAACTCATAGGGGCCGAGGGCGAAGGCCGTACATCCGGGCCCTAGAAGTTAATCTTCATGTGCGGCAATAAACCAAAGAGTATGAAGCCCAGCGCAAGGCTGTAGCCTGCAAGGAATGTGAAGAAACTCCACTTTAGCCAGAAGAATTTTCGACCCAGGATGTTTGTGCTCATTCGATACAAATCGTGGGCCACATGCTTACCAATCTCCTGGGTTTCTGCCAGAACTTCCCCCATTTTCGCAACGTATTCATCTTCTTCAAATTCCTGGATCGAGGAAAAATGCATCAAATAATCGAATCGTTCGCCCTTTCGCACATATTTCTTGGGCAAGAGACTGATGATGGCAAAGAAGATGCTAATTAGCGCAGTGACGATGGCCACCAGGATGCCAGGAAGAAATTCGGTTCTGGACACTCCGCTTAAAGAAATCGGAACCAGAAAGGAGTTAATAGTCAAGACCGCGTAGGCTCTTCGATCCGCAAATCCAATGTAGCTTAGATGTTTGGAAATCAGCGCCGACAGAATAGATCCTCTAAATGCCGCGGGCCATTTTCCATCGTCGCTACTTTGAGTCGCTGGACCACTGCTGCCTTGCGAATCTGCTAAAGCGTCCTTTATGGGATCCATATTCTTTGCCTGCTTACTCCCAGCATTTTCGCTTTTCCAGAGTTAAATCATCTTTCCAGTTGCTGGACATATCCAGTAGTTCTTCCACCGAGGTTTCGTATCGCTTTTCCAGCATCTCGATAGCCGGTGAGCCGGACTTCTTGAGTTCCAGAAGCGATTGCAATCGGTTTTCAATATTCGGAATAGTAGCGAGCAGGTCGGGGTCGAGTCGTACGATAGTCCCGTACTTCGTTTTCATAATTTCATCGTACTTTCGATCTCCTGTGCTACAGAACAGAACATCCTTTGCCATCACTTCGAGAGTGCCAATGGAATGCTCATGCCCCGGGCGAAATCTGAGAATGATCGGTAGGCGCGCCACGTAAGAATCGCTGATGCCCTGTTCGTCAATGATTTGAACGTAAGGCCCGGCTTCGTAGCCGACGTAGCCCAGACCCATTCCCTCCATACAATGCGCCTCGGCCTGGCTGTTTGCTATGCGAAAGGTTCGGTACTGCAGGCATTGTTGCAAAAGTCCCAGCCGCTTTCCCCTCGCTCCCCAGGGATGATTGGCAGGATCGAACAGACCAGGTCCCTGCTTCTCGAATTTACTAACGAAATGAAATCGCTCGTTTGCGATGAATCCTTTGGCCGGTGGTACCGGAATGAACAAAAAGATTATACAGAGCAACAATCCAGCGGCAAATACATGCAATGGTCGGCTGTCCTGGTGCGATAGCCAGCCGTTCCAGCGTGTGGGAAGGGGAATGGTAAATACGCGCCGTGCAATCCATGCGATCATGATTAGCTCGGGTACCAGAAATCGAAAGGCCATGAAGTCGCCGCCCAATCGGACAACATATACCACCATGACGAGAACAGCTCCCACATCGCGTAGAAGTCGAAATAGTTCATGCGATCGTGCCCTGGGTTCCTCGGTAATCGGCCGATTGGTCAATGATAGGAAAACATAGGCTCCGGCCAATACCAGGATTAGCCAGGCCGAAGGTCCGTAGATCAATGCATGGGCCAGATACTTGGCGCCCTGGATCCAGTAGCTACCAAGACCTGCTTTGGCGTAGAATGTATTTGGGAAAAGATCATGGTAATACAGATAGCGAAATAGATGCCACAGCCCTGCCGTTAGAAGCAGTCCAAGAACGCTTCGTAATGCGCGCCCTGTGATCTGTCGCTTCATCAGGTGCTTTTGCTGGTACAGTTCCCAGAGAAAGAATAGTCCGTACCAGGCCGCAAAGAGCCCTAGTTCCGGCCTGGTCAGATAAATCAGCCCCAGGAGAAAACCCAGAGTGCCGGGTTTTTCCGTAGGTCGGTAATTTTCCAGAAAGAGATAGAACAGTCCGAGCAACAGGGTTAATAAGCCGATTTCCATACCCGAGGCCGCAAACTGACGAAAGCCTGGATGGGCCGCCAGAAACAGCGGTATCAAGAGGTAGATATATTTGAATGGGGGTTCTCCGCGAGCGGTGCCCGCAGGCGGAATGCACAGTAGAAACAAACCCAGAATCGAAATGGCAATTCCTGCAAAGACAGAGGCTACAGGCAGGTTCAATCCCATGCCGCGGAACGTGACCAGGGCTGCGAACCAGAGAGGATGAGTGTACACCTCTGTGCGCTCCCCTGGATTGTACACCGGTCCCTGCGTTTCATAGAGGTTTTCCACGGCCCGCAATGTAATGGCAGCATCTTCGGCCAGCCAGCTCTCCGAGAACAGACTGAACAGAGCAAATAAGATTAAAAGACTGAGGGCCGTAGTTCGCACATTTCCCAATGGACAGGTACGGCCAGCAGGGAAACCGATTTTTTGTCCTCTGGACTCTGGTAGGGTTCAAATTAAGAGTAGAAATTGCGCCGACTGCTCATTAGATTGGCCGCACAGGGGACGAAAAGGTTTCGACTGCTGTGATATCGGATTTCAGGTTGCATGCGGAGTTGAGGAGCTCCTTAAAACCTCACCTTATAAGTGCCAACAACGAATACGCACTGGCTGCATAATTAATGCGGCTACGCTCCCTGTAGCTTCCCTTCCGGGGCTACAGATGAGTGTCAATTTACGGAGGGTCTGCTAATTTGGGTCGGGTAGCGATTTAGCAGGAATACTATCCGAAACGTCAGGCTGTGGTTCGTTACTGCACCGATGCCTGCCGTAACGAGCAGTAACTAAGCATGTAGAGGCCTGTTTTTCGCACCGTAGGACGCGGGTTCGACTCCCGCCGTCTCCAATTCGCTGCGCTCATCTGTTGGGCCGCCGCCAGGTCGTCGACCACTCCGTGGGCGACTCCCGCCGTCTCCACTTGTGCAGGATAAATCTGCCATTTCCACGGCGTCCGTCGCGCTTCGCGAACGATCCCGCCGTCTCCAATTCGCTGCGCTCATCTGTTGGGCCGCCGCCAGGTCGTCGACCACTCCGTGGGCGACTCCCGC
>JAGRNC010000401.1 GCA_020440935.1 Leptospiraceae bacterium
AACAAGAATCCGAAAGCTTACGTTCACTGGCAAGAAGTCCAGCGGCAGCAGCGAACGCTACGGCTGCCGCACTTGTTTCGCATAGAAACCCAGGGATTGGAGCTTCGTGACAACGTACATTTTACCACATCCTCATGCATTGAAATCGGGCGTCGGTTCGCAAGAGTCTATAGCCAGGAAGCTCATTAAACGTATAAACGGATGTCCCTGAACCAATCTCTCGGGTTACCGGCCTCGGCTTTTGCACGTACCATCGATTTGAATCTGGCGCTGTCCAGTTCTATGGATTTTCGTTGGGCAGGATTGCTTGCTCATTCGCGCACTTGCTCGGATCGGCTCTGGCCTGTTGCGCCGCTGAAGCGCTGCGAAACCCTGGACATAACCCCAAAACAAGCCGTCCGCGCTCCGAGATTGCGTAGCAATATCGAATCGCTGCTGAAATGATGCGAACGTGGATCTGCGAAACTTTTTTGTATGGCCAGGATACAGTTCCTTAGTCTATTGAACCGTGGAGTTCCCGAATCAATCGGTTTCCGAATCGGACCTTTCCTCCGATTTGCGCCTTCCGCCGGCCATGCTAACAGCCGCTCTGGATTCCATAGCCGCGCATGTGGTTATGTTGAACGAAGATGGTATTATCATCTATGTGAACAATGCCTGGAAGGAATTCGCACGCCGTAATGGGTATACCGGCAGTACATTCTGGATGGGAACGGACTATATTTCCGTCTGCCCCAGCGTAGCAGGTTCCAGCGTACCGCTGGCGGCCCAATTTCGTAAGCTCATCGAAGATCGTAGCGGCGAATTTCGCATAGATTACCCATGCCATAGCCCGTCGGAAAAGCGATGGTTCCAGATGCGCGTAACTTGTTTCACAGAGACGGACCGATTCTACATGGTTGTGGTTCATGAAAACATCACGGAGATCAAACTGGCCGAAAAACGTCTGGAATCGGTGTTGCAAGAACTAAAGCTTTCCAATGAACTTCTCGATGATTCGTTGATGCAATGTATTAGTTCCCTGGGTCGGGCGATTGAGCAGCGCGATCCTTATACCGATGGTCATCAGAAGCGAGTTTCGGCCCTGGCCGGACAAATTGCCGAAGAGATGGGGCTATCGCAGGAAACCGTGAAGGGAATTCGCCTGGGTGCATTAATTCATGACATTGGCAAGATCCACATCCCGGCTGAGATCCTCAGTTCACCGCGTCGTCTGAGCGGTCTGGAAATCGATCTTGTACGCACTCATGCGAAAGCGGGCTACGATATTTTGAAGGATACTCACTTCCCATGGCCTCTGGCCGAGATGGTGTACCAGCACCATGAACGACTGGATGGCAGCGGTTACCCCCGCGGATTGGCGGGCGACAATATCATAATGGAGGCTCGAATTATCGCTGTGGCCGACGTGGCCGAAGCAATTAGCTCTCACCGCCCCTATCGTCCGGCCGTAGGTCTGCACAAAGCGATAGAAGAACTGCGGAGCGGAAAAGGAACCACGTACGATCCCGTCGCCGTGGATGCATGCGTGGCAATCCTGGACGCAAATCCCGCGATCATGGATGGTTCGGAGAATGGTTTTGCGAAAAAGCCGGCAGGCCATTCCGGCCAACAAGAATAAACGCTCATTCGAATACGCAGGGCTGCGGACACTTAAGGGAACTGTCGGCAGCAACCATGAGCCAGCGCTGCCAATGCAAATTCAATCAGGGCTATACGGCCCTGGCAAGTATGCAAGAAGTCCCGAAAAGGGATCGCGACCGAGTGATTCAGGAGATGAGACGGCGCAGATTGGTACGAATCTGCCAATACAAAAGCCCGGCTCTTTTGCAGCGCCGGGCTTTTCGCTTGAAATAGTCAGTCGAGAGATTAGTGACGCATACGACCGGTAAGGTTACCGGTAGGCTCAATTTTGATGTACGGAGATTCGATGTCCCCATCCACTGTGCCTTTTTCGCCGATGTAGATCTCTTTGCTGGCTTTGATATTACCTTTGAGCTGGCCCAGAATGATTGCCTGGTCACAGTTGATGTCGCCTTCAACAACAGCATCAAGCCCAACGGTGAAAGAATGACCGGGCAGATTGATTGCCTTGGTAGACACCTTTCCTTCAATGATTAGTTTTTCATTTGCGTTGATTTCACCAACAATATTTAGCGTTGGTCCAATTACGGTTAAATCCATGTTTACGGGCATTTTTTGCGGCCTCCGAAGATATTTGTACTAAACCCCTGTAGATTTGCTGGCAATCAAAATTTTGTATTCCATCGAATTAGGGCCGGGTTATACTTCAACGGCCGAACCTGTAGGTGGCCCGTAAATGGATCTGAAAATCTTCATCTCTTTCCTGGCGGATGGCATACGGAACTCCAAGAGACATAGAAAATGCATCTGTCACATTCCAGCGCACCGATGGTCCCAGCAACCAGTGCACTCGCCGCCTCTCTGCGGGATCGTAGAGCTGATCGTAACGGTTTTCTAGGGCAAGATCGAATGCACCCATACGAAACCCAAAGGCGAGGTCGTAAATCATATGTCTGTCAAATTGTTGTTCTACGTCCTCGATGAAGCGTGGGTTCGTTTGTGAAGACCACATCACCGATCCCTGGATATAGAACCAATCCAGGTTTAATAGCAATCCGGCATATGGCTGCAGGTAGCCCACATCCTTTTTTACATCACCCTGCTCCGTTCCGCGGGAGAATCGTATCGTCATCCCGGCAGAAAACGTGAGTGGACCCCAGGAAGGGGCAAACCGAGCTCCTGCTTCAATGTGATCTAGATAGCGTCTTCGATCGGCATCGGTAACGGTCCGCTCCACGTAAGGAACGGTTCCATATACCGAGAAGTATTTCACCGGTGCATACTCCCCGTACAGATACAGCGATCTTTCGCGCTCATAGGTATCGGCGCGATCGAGTTCGCTGAAATGAAAACCAAGAGCGATGCGACTGGCGGTATCCAGACCCTGAACGGTTAGTGGTTCAACGGTGGCCGGTTTAGCGCCCAGCGAATTTAACGATAGAAGGCCAGTAAAAGAGACCAACGCGACCTGAAAAAAAACGGTCCAGGGCCTACTCCACCGGGCGTTGCATCGCAAACTCTGACTGCGGATCGTTGCCTGCGAGAACAAATTAACGTGCTCCGCCAGTGAATTGATCAAGAATGAAAGAATAGCGAGTGGCAATGAATTCAAAACCTGTGTCGCTTGGATGGATACAATCAAACATCAGGTCCCCCCGTGATATGGGCGGCCC
>JAGRNC010000402.1 GCA_020440935.1 Leptospiraceae bacterium
TCTGGATTTCTTTGCCTTCGGGCGTGGACAAAAAGTATTGCATATAGCCAAAATACAGTCCCATGATCAGAAAACCGGCCCCCATAATGCGCAGCCCCAATTTACGCTGCCGATTCCAATCGGACATGTACTGCTTATGTATGAGACCAAAGCTCATCAGTATTAGATAGATTCCGCCGCCTCCGGCAAGTATCAAAAAAAACATAATCCTCTCTATAGTAGAGCCTGCAATACTGCTCAGGCCCCTCGGCGCTTCTGAAAACTGTTCTCTGCATCCTTTGCCTTTAAGGCAGCGCCCATAGGACCGGCCAGATCGCCTAACTCGGCCAGACGCAGGTTTGGCGTGGGGCCGATGCACATGGCGCTCAGATGCTGCGTAATCACTGGAATGAGTTCGGCGCCCATGGCTTCCATGATACCGCCCCCCAGGATAATACAATCGGGGGCCAGAAGGTTTACAGTCTGGGACAGCCCGGCCGCCAGATGCTGGCAGTAGTACTCTTCCATCAATGCTACCGTAAAGCTATCGCCCTTCTCATAGGCTTTCTTCAAGCTGGAGCTCTTTACTGGCTGCTTTTTTAGATTATAACTGATGGTGGATTTTAGGCGGGTCTTTCGCTTACCGTCCAGAGCCTTCAGAATTTGATGGTTCAATGCCCACTTTCCAATGTATGCTTCCAGGCATCCGCTTCGTCCGCATCCGCACTTTCGACCGCCATGGCGTACGATCATATGACCGACTTCGCCAGCCGCCCCATCTTTTCCTTCGATTAGTTCTCCGCGCAGACTGACTGCTCCGCCGATGCCCGTTCCGCAAAAATAGGCCACCACACAATCGGGCTGCTCCTCCATCAAATGTAACTCGCCCAGAAGCCCCGCATTTACATCGTTCAGCAGCACCGTTTTATCTTTCCACTCTTGCGGAAGATCCATGTCTCTGATTGGTTTACAATGAGTCCAGCCCAGGTTGGGAGCAACAAATACGGTACCGGTATCGGATTGTACAAGGCCAGGTACACCCAATCCGATTCCGGCCAGATCGTAGCCTTCTTCATCGAGCCATTTCTTCAGCGATTCAATTTGCGCCGATACACGATCGATAACATGTAGATAGCCGTCTTTTGCTTCGGTGTCGATCTTGGAGTGAAAAATGGGCCGCCAATCGGCATCAAAGGCCACGGAATACAAATTGCTTCCGCCAAGATCCATGCCCAGATAGGCCTTCTTCTTTGCTGCAAATAAAGCCATCAGTCCAGGTCAAATAATTCCTTTTCGATCAACGAGCACAGTATCTGCCCGATCATAATGTGCGATTCCTGAATTCGCGCCGTTTCATCAGAAGGCACTCGGATGCATATATCTACAAGGTCATCCCGGTTCTGATAGATGGCGCCACCCGTAGATCCGGTGAGCAGGATGGTCCGCACCCCGGCGCGTCTGGCCTCTTCAAAGCCTAGCTCGATGTTTCGTGAGTTACCCGATGTTGTGATGCCCAGCACACAATCGTCCGGCTTGCCAAATGCCTCGATCTGACGGGCAAAGACCTGATCATAACCGTAGTCATTGCCGCAAGCGGTGATAATGCTCGGATCCACGCAAAGCGACATTGCAGGCAATGCCTTACGCTCATTTCCGCCCTTGTATCGCACCACGAGCTCGGCCGCAATGTGCTGTGCATCCCCGGCCGAACCGCCATTTCCGCAGATCATGATTTTTCCACCCTTCTGTAGGCTACGGGCTGTCATGCGACCGGCTGCAACGATTGTGTCCAAAAGTTCACCATCGTCGGCAATCTTCTGTTTTGTTTCTATTGAACGTAGGATTTGGTCCTTAACCAGGCTATGCACCATTCCAGTTACCGACCGGCGGAATTCCGGTCAAAACCTTTCGTAGGTCTGAGCTATTACATTTTGTAGCCAGGAAATCGCCGGCTGTGTGCCCGCTTTATCACCTGGATTCCGGAACAAAGCCAGTAATAAATTGTACGGGCCAAAACCTGCACCTTTCCGACCTTAGGATTATGGATCCCCGGGAGGAATTGGTACACGTTATCGAATTCATTTTGCATCGGGCCGATGCGGAGGCCCTGGAAGCGATAAAGCTGGCTCTGGAACGAAAAACCGGGCAGGCTCTGGGTCGATTTACAGGCCCCATGGGTGGTACCGGCATGAGTGTTCCTGGCGGCAACGTCATGGATGTGCAGGGTATTGCAAAAAAATACGCCAATCAACTGAACGAATCCATTGATATTGATATTCCAGGAATGTCCAAACGCCTGATCCGAAATATGATCAAAACCCATGAGCCTCAGATTCCGGAAGAACATCTGGACCAACTCGTAGAACACTTTGTGCCGGACCCAAACAAACCCAAAGGTCCCCAGGTGCCCAAGGACGTCTTACTGACCATGGTTCGACAGTTTGTGGATTACTCCGTTGGACGTATGAAGGACCGGGAACTAAAGGAACTCAAAGCTGCTTCCCCGGATTGGGTGGAGCGTTACTGGAACATCTTCCCTGAACCGGTTCGAAAAACGATTTCCGATCTAATCCGCGGAAATATAGGCGAGAAGGAATTCTGGCAGAAAATCAATTGAATGATGATCAACCAATCTTAGTTCTGCTATTCTGTGTCAAATGTAGCTCCTTTCGTGCCGGTCCGTCCGTTGGCCGATTATAACCTTAAAACAAATACGGAAAGAATGAAAGAAATTGTCGGCCCCCTCGTTTACAGGCGGGCTCGAATGCTCTGTGGACTTTCCTATTACCCAAAAATGCTGGAAAACGCCTTTGTGGCGGGCTACGAAAACATCCCCACTATAGATGATCCGGCGCCTTTGCTCTGTTTCGCGCATAAAAAGATCCAGGATGTAATGGGCATTGTACAGTATATGGTCGGACGCCCCATCGAACGATTCCACCCGCCCACCCTGGTTGCCCAGGGAGGTCTGTTTCACGGAATCTTTCCCTATCAGGACATTATTCCGCAGTTCTTGAAAGTGGGCGTGCTGAGGGCTCCGCTGGGCTGGAGCTCTCGATTCATGGCCATGTTCTTTCGCGGCCTGTTTGCGGACGTGAATGCCTATCCTGTGTACCGGGATGGCGCGGATGTGCCTACCAGCGAAGAAGACTATCGTCACCCTCGTTTTGCCGGTCGCTGGGTAACAGGAATGAAGTACGATCAATACCTCAACTACACGCGAAAACAGACGGCCAAATCAGTGCTGCAGGTACAGAAGGATATGGTCGAAA
>JAGRNC010000403.1 GCA_020440935.1 Leptospiraceae bacterium
TTGGAGTGCAGCTAAAGGTTCCGCTCTGGTCGGGACTATCCAATCACAAGAATGTGGAAGCAGCGGATCAAGAACGCAAGGCGGCCCACCTGGAAGAGCTGGACGTCCGAAATGATATCCAGGCGCGGATCGCTTCGCTATCGCAGAAGATTGAGGAAGGGCGAAACCGTATGGCCATCTTTCAGAATCGCCTCGTTCCCAATGCCTGGACTGCCCGCCGATCTTCCGTCCTGGCCTACCAGGGTGGCTCTGCCGATTTCACCAGCGTAATCCAGGCCTGGAATGCATATTACGAAGTTAACATCCAGAAGCTGGCGCTGCAGGAGCAGCTGGATCAATGGATCATCGAACGCTGCGAAATGACCGCCACTTTTATCCGGGGAAATAAACAATGAAATCATCCAGAAGACAGCAAAGAACGGATACGCAAATGCAGAGTGACCCTATAGCCGACGCCCGAAAGAGCCCCGCTCCCAAGTATACAAATCCTGGCAGCGAGGCAGGGCCGGCCAAAGGAGCGAAGGTCGAAACCCGGCGGAATCAGATTTCGGCATGGACTCTAAGGTTGCGATCCGCCTTTGCCCGGAGGACCTCGCAGCAAAAGCGAAGCGTCATTTTCGGTGTTGCCTTAGGGGTCCTTCTGGCGGTGGCCCTCGCCGCCCCGCAATGCAAGAAATCGGATAAAGAACGTCTTCAGGAACAGGGAATATCGCACTACACCTGTCCCATGCATCCGCAGATTCATGAGTACAAACCTGGACATTGCCCAATCTGTCATATGCAGCTTGTGCCCGTGCGAATCGAAGGATCTGATTCCGACAAAAAGCCAGCAACCAACGATTCTGGCGCAAATCCCTCCGGAGAGAGCGTATCAGCCGATGAGGATTCGGCGAATAAGAGCAAAGAGTCCCCGGATACCAAAAACACATTTCTGGTAAGTCCCGAGCGACAGCAGCTGATCGGAGTAACTTACAGCGATGTAAGAAAGAGCCAGGCGAACTTCCATATAGAGACCACCGGACGTGGCGCCTTCGATCCCGAACTGGGAGTGGCCGTAAAGGAATATCTGATGGTGTATCGTGATCCCTCGCTTCGCGAAGCGGCCATCTCGCGCCTGAAATTGCTCGGCATGGGTAGCCGCGAAATCGGTAACATTACACGCTACCGTGCTGCCTACGAAAGTCTCTACAATCCCAGCGATGGAGGTCCGGTCTGGGTTTATGCCACCCTCTATGAATCCGATGCAGTGGCGGTAAAGCCGGGTATGAAAGCACGAGTGCATATTCCGGGCACTCGAAGCGAAGGGTTTACAGGTCAGGTGATTTCGCTTTCGCCGGTGGTGGCTTCCACCACACGTACCATCGATGCGCGGATCCTGGTGCCCAATGCCGGTGGTCAGATTCGTCCGGACTCTTTTGTCCACGTGGATATTTCGGTGCCTCTGGGTGAGGCGCTCATCGTTCCGCGTTCGGCCATTGTGGATAACGGCGAAAGTAGATACGTATTTGTGCAGCGTGGTCAGGGAAAGCTGGAAGTGCGGCACGTAGAAATCGGTCCCGAGCTGGACGAAGGAGTAGTCATTCTGGAAGGCCTGAATGAAGGCGAACGAGTTGTAGATAACGGTACGTTCCTCATCGATTCGGAAAGTCAGCTCAAGTCATCGTTTCGGCAATTTGACAGAGATTCGAAGCCGAGCTCGGGCCATCAGCATGGCAGTGATGAAACAAAAAGCCAGAACGAAACGATAGATTCACAGAACAAATCCCGCCCAGGCGAGAACCTGCGAGGTGAGCGATGATCGGTCGGATTATTGAAGCCTCGGCCCGCAACAAATATCTGGTGCTGGTTATCGTCGGAATCTTCATGGGCGGCGCATACTGGGCCATGAAACGGATGCCGGTGGATGCATTACCGGATTTGAGCGATACCCAGGTCATCGTGTACGCAAAGTGGAATCAAAGTCCTGGAATTATCGAAGATCAGGTTACGTATCCCATTGTGACGGCGATGCTGGGCGCGCCTAAAGTCCGCACCATTCGCGGTGTTTCTGATTATGGCACCGCCTTTATCTACGTCATCTTTGAAGATGGCACCGATCTATACTGGGCTCGATCCAGGGTGCTGGAGTATCTTTCGCAGGTTACCCCCAGCCTTCCGGAAGGAGTGAAGGTGGAACTTGGTCCGGATGCCAGCAGTCTTGGATGGGTCTATCAGTATGCACTGACGGATGAATCCGGGCAGAACAACCTCGCAGACTTGAGAAGTTATCAGGACTGGAACCTAAAGTATCAGCTACAGTCCATTCCAGGGGTTTCCGAAGTGGCCGCCGTCGGCGGAGTAGAAAAGCAATACCAGGTAATGTTGGATCCCACCAAACTCCAGTCGCTAAAGATTCCTCTGGAACAGGTGGTCCGGGCGATCCGAGAATCGAACCTGGAAACCGGCGGTAGAGTTATGGAATTTGCGGGGCGCGAGTATATGATTCGAGGACGCGGCTACGTTAAGAATCTGCGCGATCTGGAAAATGTAGTTCTTAAAGTCGATCCCGATACAGGCGATCCAATTCTACTGCGAAATGTTGCACGCGTTCAATACGGTCCCGAGATGCGTCGAGGCGTGGCGGATCTGGACGGAAAAGGCGACACTGTAGGCGCCGTGGTGGTCATGCGTGATGGCGAGAATGCCCTCAATGTAATTGAGCGCATCAAAGAACGGATCGCTTCGCTGGAAAAATCGTTACCCGATGGGATGAAGATCGTAACTACGTACGATCGTTCCGAGTTGATCCATAGAGCCATTGAAACTCTCACTGGAACATTGATCGAAGAGATGATTATCGTAAGCATCGTAATCGTCATCTTTTTGCGGCACTTTCCATCGGCGACCACGGCGGTAATTACCATACCCGTGTCGGTCTTTCTGGCCTTTCTTCCGCTGTACTTCATGAATGTAACCACCAACTTAATGAGCCTGGCCGGCATTGCCATTTCCATCGGTGTGCTTGTGGATGGGGCCATCATCCAGGTGGAAAACCTGTATACTAGAATCCAACAATGGCAGGAGGAAAACGCCGTAGATGCCGAGGGTCATGCCGACAGTCATGAATTCCAGACGGTGCGTATCAATGCGCTCAAAGAAGTGGGCCCATCCATCTTCTTTTCGCTGCTGATTATCGCCGTGGCATTTCTTCCTATCTTCACTCTCGTGGATCAGGAAGGACGATTGTTCAAGCCCCTGGC